>DAOUVA010000002.1 GCA_030667885.1 Phycisphaerae bacterium | reverse complement strand
TTACGGAAATGTTCAATGGCCTGTGTGCATTGGCCGCAGTTAGCATACAGCAGCCCCATTTTATTGTAGACTCCGGCACAATTTACAATCTTGACTGTCTCGGAGTAATAGTGCAAGGCTCTTTCAACCTGATTTGTATTGTCCAGCAGCATGGCAACTTCACAGTGAACAAAAAACCTGTTTTTTGTATCATTGCTGTCGATATTTGCCAGCATTTTTTGGATTTCTTTTTCAGCGAGTAGTTCTCGAGCCTGCTCAATATCCCCCTGTTCAATAAGGGCCTGAATTTTTTTAAGCCAGCAAGGCATGCTCGCTTTCCATTTCTCGTAGCTGTGAAACTCTTCTTGCTTAAGAGTCTTAACAGGGGGTATGCGAACAGGTGGTATGCGTTTAACGATTTTTCTAATTTTAGATTTTTTCTTCTTTTTTGTCATACGGCCTCTATATGAATATAAAATCATCCAACATTATTAAGGGGACGCAACATTCAGCATCCTGCCGAAATTTGCTTTATTTCAATTCCTTTTGAACAGCAGTAATCGTGCCACATTTTGCGATAAGCATTTTCAATGTCATTGGCAATAAACTCGTAATTGCATAACGGGCTTGCGGCAAGTCTTTGACGCATTGTCTCGCGGATTTTAGTTAGTGCTTCGGGTTTTGATGCAAGCGCAACAGCCTTTTTGACGTACTCCTGGGATGTCCGGGCAGCGAAAAACTGCATGTCAAGCCGCGTTAAAATATCAAGGCCAACTCGCGAGGAATGGTGGGAACCAACAAGGGTTATAACCGGTACGCCCATTAAAAGTGCCTGACAGGTGGTTGTCGTGCCGTTGTAGGGATATGTGTCAAGGGCAATGTCAATATTATTATAAAGTTCAAGATGTTGCTCTGGCGATAACCATCCGGAAATCATTATCTGATCTTTAGGATTTTCAAGGCCGTGTTCGGCGAACAGGTTGTGGTAATAGTCTCGAACCTCTGAATCTATGCCTGCGAGAAACTTTAACATCAGTCGTGAATTCGGCACGGCGTTTAGAATGTCAACCCAGGTTTTTATTATAACAGGGCTCAGCTTGTTAATATTGTTAAAACAGCCGAATGTAATATAGTCCTCGTGCGACATCGGCAAAGACTTGACTGTCGGTTGCCGCTTACCGGGGTTGTAACAAAGAAAGCCGTTAGGCAGAAAGACAAGTTTTTCAGTGTAATATTGCTGCTGGTCAGGGGTATCTGCGATGGCATCGGTCAGCCTGTAATCTACCTGGTCCATACCTGTAGTATTTGGATAGCCCAGATAAGTAACCTGAATCGGAGCTGGCTTAAAGCCAAGAACGTGAAGCCTGTTTCTGCCGGTATGACCGGCCAGGTCGACAAGTATATCTATCGAATTAGACCTGATAAACTCGGCAACCGTTTCATCATCAACTCCTTTTATGTCTTGATAAAAATCGAATTTGTCAATAAGCCTTTCTGTAGTTTCATCAGGTTCTGCGATATCACCGTAGCCGTAAATTTCAAATTTATTTCTGTCATGCCCGTCCAAAAGAGACTCAAAATAATACGTTACAGAATGACTTCTGAAGTCAGGCGAGATATAGCCTATGCGCAGTTTTCTGTGCGGGTCGAGGGAATTATCATGATTAGTGTAAGCAATATCTATCGGGGTCTGAATTTGAGCCCATTTTTTTGATTCTTCAAGTATCTCGAATGGATCTTCCTCTGGCAAATAACAAAAGTCCATTAGAAGGTTCGAATGAGCCTCTCTAAATTTAGGGCTTATAGCTAACGCTTCTCTTAATAAAGCTATAGCTTCTTCAAGGTATCCGATCTTCATAACAGAACCGGCAAGATTGTTCAATACACTTGGATTGCCCGGATTTAATTCTTCAGCTTTACGGAAATTAGCAATAGCCTGTGTGCACTTGCCGTATTTAGCATACAGTATCCCCACTTTGCCGTAGATTCCGGCAAGTTCTTTGCTCTTATATGTATCAGGGATCTTATCAAGCATATCTGAATGATACTGCACAGCTCTGTCAATCTGCCCTGTCTTGTCAAGCAGGTCGGCAACTGTATACCGGACAAAAACCTTAATGTTTGTGTCATTAATATTTGCCAGTTCTTTCTGAATCCTTTCTTCATCAAGAAGTTTTTGAGCTTGAGCAATATGTTTACAATCTACAAGGGACCGAATCTTCTTAAGCCAGTCGGGCATATTCGGTTTCCATTCGTCGTAGTTGAGAAGCTCTATTTGAACAGTAGACTTTCCTGCTGAAGAATTAGTCTTTTTGGTCCTTCGGGGCTTGTTGTTTTTCTTTTTCGCCATACTAACCTCTAAATAAGCATAAAATCATTCGAAATCTTTCATAAACTATAATACATCTTCATCGAATATCAGGTCGAGACAATCCTGCTCGCAGCATATCCTGATGCTTGTGTCGAGTACCAACACACTTGATTCGTTTCTCCGAATCCGTTTTGGTCGCTTCGACATCACTAAAGCCGACGGCATCCACCCAAAGGATAAGTGCCATAGGGGATGGGACGAAGTAATTCCACCCACTTCGAACCAAATGCTCTTTTGACCTTTTTTTCAATCGCCTCGGCCCCTCAAAGCATACAAATGTACCCTTATCATTGGCTAAGATGCCGTAAGTCTCAATAAATATTCGTCCGCTGTCTTTTAAGGAGTTAAACAGGATACGCAGGGATAGTATCGGGTCGGTAACGTGATATATTACTCCGGCATATATGACATAGTCATAAGTGTCATTCACGTCGAGTTCGTATAAGGAAATAGGTTTACATTCCAAACCTGAAAGCCCAAAAGCTGAGGCAAGATAGTTGACGGTATTAGAATACTTTACCACTTCTTCTAAAGCCGTCACTTGTGCTCCTAACGCGGCAAGTATCAGACTTGTACCACCATTCCATACTCCGATATCAAGAATTTTCTTTCCGCTTAAATCTTGCGGCAGGCCGAATTGGTCTATGAAACCAGCAATGATTTCGATATGCCGATTAGCCATTGACCCTTTCAAGGCAAAGGTACCAAAGTCATGATTGTGCCCCCAAACGTATCTGACCGAATGATCGCGTTGCTTTTTGTAATCTTTGAACCCTTCGGTATCAGGGTCGAACTGCCCTATCAATCCTTTGATATCGGCCTCAAAAGTCTCCTTGTAGCCCTCTACTACATTTTCATATCTGAAGTTGTCCGTCATAACCTTTTTTAACTTCTGTCTCGTATCCATAGTCTTTGGCAGCAATGTTGGCTCCTGACATCTTTAGTCTTGCTAACCTGTGCACAAACCCTATTCGTTTAACTAATAGTAGCAATAATTGTGCCAAATGCCTGGAATGTGCGGCTTTTGATTGGAAATGCCGATTTTGCCTCTTGCTGAAGAGACAGAAATGTCAGGATTTTATACGGTGTGACTGTTTTACGTCAGGAAATTGCTTTCCAGCTCTGGTTCAGCTCTTCGAGGAGTTTAATAACTTCTTCGATTTTGCCGATATCCTGTTTTGCATTGGCTTCTGTGAGGTGTCTGCCCATAAATAAATATAACTTTCGCAGATTCGTCGCTACCTCACCGCCGGCCTCCATATCCAGAACGGCATTTAATTCGAAGAGTATATCTATCGCCTTGCTGATATACTTGCCCTTTTCCTCGGGATTCTTCGCTTCGATTTCTTTGATTGCCATTTTCAGAAATTTGATTGCACCATCATAGAGCATAACGACAAGTTTGCCTTTGGTTTGTGTGGTAACTGAGGTTTCCTGGTATGTTTCGACGGCCTTCATAATATTACTCCGTTAATATGTTCTTGACATGTATTATTGCGTTTTCAACTTATGGGGAGACGGCTGTTACCAGCCATCTCCCCGAGGGGTCGTTCAAGAACTCTTGTTTATCTGAGAAGTGTAAGTGCCATCTGAGGCATCGCATTGGCCTGTGCCAACATAGCGACACCAGCTTGCGCCAGCACCTGTGTTCTGGTCAGGACTGCCATCTCAGTGGAAACGTCCACGTCAGAAATTCTGGATTCCGCAATCATCAGGTTCTCAGCCTGAATGTCAATAATCGCTATCGTACTTTCCAGACGGTTCATCTTGTAACCGAATGTCGCACGTTCCGCATCTTTGGTGTTGATTGCCGTAGTAACTGTAGCCAGTGCGGTAACCGCAGCGGCTTCGGTCAAAATATTAAGACCCGCGCCTACGCCACCAGCGGAATCAGAAGACCAAACACCAGCAGTACTCGATTTTTGGAACAGAGCGGCATCAATCAGACTGTTAGCGCTCGTGTCCTCGTCAGTACCAAATATACCTGACACAGCAGTAGATAATGTAGTACCGCCAACTGCAATAGTAAGGGTAGTTGCCGCAGTACTTTGAGCTACAAGTCTCAGCTTATAGAGGCCACCGTCGGTCTCTATAGCCGAGGCAGCTGCATAAGCTAACTCATTGCCGTCGGCATCTTTTGGTGCAGCCGGGTTCTGGGATGCTAAGTTGATTTGATCTACTACATCCTCGACAGTATACGTACCGGCTGAGAAGCTAGCGTCGACTACTTCCTCGCTGCCAAATGTTACGTTAACAATGAAGGTGCCAGCAGTGACAGTTAAAGCGGTTGCCGTAGCAGCATAACCTGTACTGGCCGACATGATTGCCCATTGGCCGTCACCGGTCTCGATACTAAGACCTGATTGAGTCATATCGACCTTGTCAACATCAATCGTAGTGGTAGTACCGACGTGAATCGAAACAGAACCTGTGGCGGTGTTGAGCAAGGCCATGTCATTAAACTTTGTTGCATCAGCGATTCTTTCGATTTCAGCGGCCATCTCCGCAAACTCATCATTCATAATAATACGCTGTGCGGAAGAATATGAGCCCGTTGCGGCCTGCTCTGCCAGCTCCATCATTCGGACGAGGGCATCGTCGATAACCGCCATCGCACCTTCCATCGTCTGCAACATAGAAATGCCATCCGAGGCATTTCGTGCACCCTGCTGGAGAACAGCAATGTCTGCACGCATTAACTCTCGCACAGCCAAACCAGCGGCATCATCTTTCGCACTATTAATGCGGAGGCCTGATGCAAGCCTTTCGACACTCGTGGCCAGGTCGTCATAAGCCTTGCCCAGGTGCCTGGCAGCATTACTTGCCATAAGGTTGTTCTTAATTGCTAACATATTCTTGACTCCTTTAAAAAATAAACGTTTACTCTTAAGGGCCTATCAAGCCTCATTTCCTGCTTCAATGCGCAACAAGCACATCGAGGGTGAAAAACCCCTTTCAATGTGCATTTTCGATTGGGAGAAGAAAAACTTAAGCCCTTTTTTGGCAAGCAATTACCACAAAACTAAAGGTGTTGTAATATCGTTGATAACCATACTGATAATAGTGGATGGGGCCGGTTAAAAGATGTTTAAACCGACATTTTCCAAATAAATTCTTAAACAACATAACTTTCTCATTACAATGTCAATAATCTCACCAAAATTACCTCGAACAATCAAAAATTTGGTTTTCGAAGCAGCTTTTGTGGAGATTCCGATAATAACACGTTTTTTTATGCCCCGCTTTTCTTCCAATACCTGCTTTTGTACAGACCTTGCACGGCTTCATCTGGGAAATACGGGTTAAAAAACTGACAGACCTGTAAAATTCGTGATAGGGATACTGATAAGCGCGTGTTACACCGCTGGAGACGAGAAAAAAAGAAGATAAGAAGTTTTATACCAACATATTTATGGAGTTGTCAGTAAGCTGCACCTGCGGTTCCATATATTCAGGGATATTGTCAATATTTGTCAGCCACTCACTGTAGATAATATTATTTCTTTGCAATTCAGGATTCGGTGAGCTTTGCTGCCCAACGAATTTTATAGCAACTTTGCCGAGTTCAGGCGGATTCGATTCTTTCTAAGAGATCATGCTTGAGCATCCAGGCAATGGTGTACCGGGTTTTCCAGTTTCTATCTGTTGGCGAGTTCAAAAGGTTCTTCATGTTGATTGGTTTGGCCGCTACGGTGAGCAAAGAAACCACCTTTGACCAATCCACCACGTTCTGCATTCCGGCTAACAGCGGGTAGAAGTTTCCCGATTCGCGCAGTAAGGCCCCAAATTCGCTGGTGACAACCACATCATCGTCATTCATAAAACCAGTTACGTAATGAGAAAAAGTATCAAAAACGCGTATGGACATTGGATCGGGACGAGTGTCCACAGGTTTGAAGCCGGCCTTTAACTCGTTCCACAATGATTCGAGATTTAATATCAACCGTTTGTGGTCAAAATGCTCATCGAATCTTTTGCGTGAGGCTTTGCTCATTTTTTGGCGACTTTTTTGGTTACTAAACAGGATCTCCATGCCTTTAGCCAAGGCGGGGACGTCAACGCTCAAAGATTGTGCAGCAAGCCTGTGAGCCGTTCGTTCGTCCATCACCGCCTGGATTTCCTGAAGCTGGTCCACACGTCCCCATCGCGTAGGAACTCGTATTCCCACCTCGTCGCTGCATAGCTCACTATATCCATCAAAGTCAGATACGAGTAAAGGTAAGCCAGCGTCCATGGCTTCGAGCAGAGTTAGCCCGAAAGTTTCCTGCACATTATCAGCTATGGATACGAAGAAATCCGCAGCAGCATATAGATTGGACTTGGCGTCATCGGCAGGATCGACAATAAAGGTTGTATTGTTATCCAGCTTTAGAGCCTTTGTCCAGAGCTTTGTCATCTCCAGATAAGTTGGCTCGTGCAAAGCACCTGCCAGAATAAGGCGCCATGGTTTACCATTGGGGTTAATTCGTCTGAAGGCTTGAAGCAGCGGGAAAAGGTCCATCTTATCGAAATCGGAAAACCTTCCAAAACACAGGGCGATAATCTCACTGTCATTCAGGTTTAGCGCCTGGCGTGCTGTTGATTTTTCTGATCTGCCCACTCCCAGGTCGATACCCAGCGGAATCACACGCAACTGGACTTTAGCTATCGGGATTTTGAGGTTGGACTGAAGGGATGAGAAGCAATTTGACAGAACCTGTTTTCCACAGTTCGAAGAGCAAATGATAGCATCGTTTTCGTTTGAACCGCAGGTAGCCATCTCCATGTATTTGCACATATTTTGCTGGTAGCTGACCGAATGAATGAAGGAAGTTACCGGAACCCTGGCGGCCAGGCTGTTTCTGACGCAGCAAAGGGAATTGAACAGTGATACGTGGTCGCTTTGGTGAAACACGGTGTAATTCACTTCTCGCAGCATGCTTATTAAATCAAGTCTGTCCAACAGCCTGATCTTGCTTTTAATGCCGACTTCTTCGAGGAATTGCCCGTGCTTTTCCATGAAGAGCTTGCGGTGTGCGGAGTTTGCTAAAAAAAAGTGGTATTCATCAAAAGTTCCGTGACGCATAAGCGCACGAAAGAAGAAGTTGTTAGCCATATTGCGTCCCACTCGTTCCAACCCAGCCGCAGGAAGATGGTAGTCGTCAAGGCTTGCCCATATGTGTTTTTTATTTGTCATACCGGAAGTATCAGATTAACATAGGGATGGTCAAAAAGTTCTTCTGAACTATATCCCAGGATTTGCTCAAAAGAATCGTTAACTCTTCTAAAATTTCTTTTTCCCTTAAAACAATAATGTTTGATTTTGCTTAACGGCTCAAGTGCAGTGTCAGGAAGCATTTTTTTCTCCATCACATTCAATGAGCTGTCTTTGTACTTTTCACAACAGTCTGTTGTTCCAATTCGGTTTTGGCTTTGCAGTATTGGCTCATAATTTCCGCGACTATTTCCGGGCTGCAGCTTTTGCCTTCGTAAGCCAAGTGCCTGTACAAATCACCGGTGAGCCATTTTTTGCCGAAATAAATCATGTCGTTTATTTTTAGTTTTGAAATTTCGGGATCAGAGACGGCTCCTGAAGCACCGTGTTCGTGAATTCCTTTTGCTGATGTAATTATCCATACCTGCCATCCCCTTGCTCTGGCGGTAAAACAATAATCACTGTCACTGCCTATGAAAACAAAATTTTCGTCCAGCAAACCAATTTCCACGATCATCTCTTTTCTAAATATCATACATGCGCCATTTCCCCAAAAGATCTCTTCATCTCGTGTAAATTGTGACAGAGGGCCATGCTTATGTTTTCCTGCAGGAAACGCTTCGAAACAGCCGGCATAAATTGCATAGTCAGGATTTTTGCTATATAACTGCAGTGGTGTGCCTATGCCGCAGCGTTGATGGGAATCCATAAATGTCGCCATTTTTTCGACTGCGTCAGGGGCAAGATACATATCCTGATTCAAAATAAGCATATATTGACAGGGTTCATTAAGAAATTTTTTAATTCCCTCGTTTACCGCTGCGGTAAAATAGACGTTGTTATCGCAGTTGTCCCTGATAAATATCTCTACGGGAACAGTTTGGTTCTTTAATTTGTCAATACATTGTTCAAGCTGGTCCTTATTTTTATAACCTGGAATTATAACTGGAATCATTTTCTGCTCCTGAATATTTGTTATTTGTGACCATTTGTTTTTCTATTAAGATTTTCAATTGCTCAGAGACACATTGAAAAACACCATCCCAGTTGCCATGTCGTTTTTGTCTAAACAGCTTTATTGTTGGATACCAGGGACTGTCTTCTCTTTCCAGCATCCATCGCCAGTCAGATTCGTAAGGAATAAGCAGCCAAGTGGCTTTGCCCATTGCTCCTGCCAGATGTGCCACGGAAGTGTCAACCGAGATTGTCAGGTCCATATTTTCAATAGCGGCTGCAGTGTCAGTAAAATCCTCGAATTTCTGTCCAAGGTTGATTAGCTCCAGATCCTCAGGCCAATTGTTTATTTGCTTGATGCCAGAACCTTTTTGCAGGCTGAATAATTTAACATTCTTAATTTTAGCCAGTCGAGTAAAATACTTCAGAGCACATGAACGGTTATGGTCGTTGGCGTGTTCCGGATTGCCCGACCAGGCTATACCAATCTTAAAGGCATCTGTTTTAATTTTATCATGCCAATACGCGATTTTTGAAGCTTTTGCGGAAAGATACAGTATCCGGGCGGGAATATTGTCTATTTTCGTATCGAAAATGGCTGGCAAATTCAATAGTGGTATATATAAGTCATATTTAACATCCACATCTGTAAGTTCCCTGAGGTCCACTAAATCATCGATACCCTCTAAATTCTGGAAGAGTCCGATAAGCTCGGATTTTTCAGCCAATATTACCGTTCCCCCTCTCTCTTTGGCCATCGGCAGGTATCTTACAAACTGGATGCTATCTCCAAACCCCTGTTCGGATTGTACTAAAAGAGTTTTACCCTGGAAATTTTCTCCCTGCCACCAGGGCTTATCGTATCGTAATATAACTTTTGTTTTCTCTGTTTTTAATCGCCATTGATAATCGTCCCAGCCTTTTGCAAACTCACCATTACACAAATATAACATCCCACGAGAATAGTAAGCTTCGGCATAGTCAGGTGCATATTCCACGGTTTTGTCGTAACATTCTATGGCCTCATCAAATCTCTGTTCGGCTTGCAATGCAGCAGCTAAGGTATTGTAAGCTTCAGCGTAATTATCCTTCAGCTTAATGGCCTTGCGGCAATTTTCTATTGCCGCTTTGAAATTGCCGAGTTTATAGAGCGCAGCCGCCAAATTATTGTAGGACTCAACATAATCAGGGTTTAACTTTGTTGCCTTGGCGTAATATTCGATGGATTCGGCATACTTATTTTGCTTTTGCAGACAGTTGCCTAAATTACTATAAGCCTCTCCGTAATCGTTGTTTAACGCGATTGCTTTTTGGTATGCTTTGATAGCGGCTTGTTCTCTGCCTGCCTGAGCCAAAATCACTCCAAATGTATTATAGTACTTAGGTACATTACTGTTGATTTTGATTGCTTTGAGAACAAACTCTAAAGCTGTTTTAAGATCACCATTTTGATAAGCTGATACGCCTGAATGGTGAAGCAGGTCAGCATTATTGGAATGCCTTTCTGTCATCTAATCAGTGTGTTTTACTTCAAAAAATTCGATTATTAAGTCTCTCGCCCAGCGAGAGTAAGTCTTTATCTTTTCCCTGACTCACCATGATTTAATGCATTTATATCAACATATTTATGGAGTTGTCAGTAAGCTGCACCTGCGGTTCCATATATTCAGGGATATTGTCAATATTTGTCAGCCATTCGTTGTAAGTGGTATTATTTCTCTGCGATTCAGAATTCGGTGAGCTTTGCTGCTCAGCCCAGCTGTTCTGTCCTGCAGTTGATGATTGATCTTTCAAAGTTTGCTGCTCCTGCTGGTTTGTTAATACAACTTCAAGTTTTTCTATCCTAATGCCTGAGTTTTGAAGATTTTGGATTATCTCAGGCAGCACCTGCTGTATCTGGTCTCTGGTTTGCGGCTTATCAACCTGCAATAAACCCGTGATATTATCGCCCTGCTCCGCGAATTTTATAGCAACTTTGCCGAGTTCAGGCGGATTGAGCCGAATAACAATCTGCTGATTGCCCGTGCGGAAAGAGCTGTGGATAGACTCCTGAATTTGACTGCCAACACTGTCGCCGGAATCAGCATTACCGGTAATCTTCGTGAATGCAGTGGAGGCCGGCGACGGTTCTGTAATGGCGGGCTGGATGTTTCCGCCAACAAGTACCTGCTCGCCCGGCTCCATATTCGGATTGGAGCTCTGATCGACGAGTGAATTGTTGCTATTTCCCGCTTGTAAAGCGGATGACTGCACCTGTGGTCGGCTCATCTTCTGTGCCATAGCTTTGACAGAGAGATTATCGAGAGGAACGCTGTTCTTTTCCGGCAACTCAAAGAGCTCCGTTTTGCCACGATGGCCTTTCTGGTCAGTATCCGCTTTGCTGGGTGTTGCTTCCTCCGCAATCAGTGTGGGGCTTTCCTGACCAATCAATACCTTCTGCTGAGGATGAGACGATTGGTCAGTTGGAGCAGCAAATGTGGCGTTTGATAGCTGTGTTTTTGAACTGTCAGGAGCAAAGGGCTTGTTTGTGACAGCCGATTGTTCACTGTCAACAGTTGTTTTGTTGTTGCCGAGTAGCGTTTGCGATGTCACTTCTTTGCCGCTTTGCTGATTTAGCCGGCTGGAAGGGAATGTTGAAGTAATAGCTGTTTTATTTGTTTCGGGTATTTTTGGACTTTCAGAAACTGATGCTTTGTCAGATGCTTGCCGTTTTCCGGTATCCCTGCCCTTTTCAGACTGAGCATTGGCAATGAGAAGGCTCTCAGAGGCAGACGGTAAAGTGATTTCGGATTTAATCCGGCCCTGGCCAGTGGTTGACTGAATAGGTTTATTTACCGGCTTGAAGGCTGCAGGTACTATTTGGTCGGTGCTGGGGACGTTGGAGTTGGCGATTAGCCGAACAGTTTTACCATGAGCCGGGTTTTCTACTTGTTGCTGGAACTGGTTTGGGACTTTTGCATTAGCAGGAGCCTGGCTTTCTACTTGTTGCTGGAACTGGTTTAGGACTTTTGCATTAGCAGCTTTATTAAGCACTACAGGCTGAGTTAGTTGCCCTTGAACCATAGATTTAGCAGGATGTACCATCTCAGAAAGCGTCCCGGAGTTCTGGTCTCGCTCTTTTCTTTTTCCCTTGTTAAGCTGATTAGGCTGAGCGTTCCGGGAGGTTTTGGTCATTATTTTTTTGCTGAGTGTATGGCTAAAGTTATTTGATAGCGGGATAGTGGGCTTATTTTGAGCAATAAGTCGTGAATTATCGGTCGTTACTGTTTTGCCGGTATCAGTTGGATGGACGTTGCTAGTCGTTATTGCGATAGGCTGCTTTGTACGCGGGTTTGCAACAACTTTCAATGAAGCTGGTTTAGTGCCAACATTATCTGCAAGTACATCTTTTAACAGACATATATCCATACAGTATTACTAATAGCAACTGATGTGCCACTATTTGGGAGTAGTTTTACAAAATGCCATAACCCTTTGTTTCGCTAGTGGTTACAAGCACTAAAATGATGATAGCTAATTGAAAATGACTTTTGGTTAGCTTTGGTTGCGGCGAGATATTCCGAGCAACAGGAAAGAATTTCCGGTTTTACCGGGGTGAATTCGAAAGTCTTTGTAGAGAATGGGAAATGTAAAAAAAGCATTTGTGAATGTATAGGATTCTGACATCGTTGCTCCCGCTCAAATTGGAGGTTAATTATGTTTTAGGCCATTTTTAGTGCAAAAAAGCAGCTAATAGATTGGAAATGGCTGATTTTGATTGTTTGGCACGATTTTTGCTAATTCTTAAACTGTAGAGACAATTTTGTGTGCTGTTTTTGAAAGCTATAGATGTCTAAAACAAACAATATAGTTGACATTATCGAGGCTGGTATAAGGGCTGAAAGCCTGCGCCAGAAGGCAATTGCCAATAATGTTGCTAATCTTCAGACACCGGAATACCGCAGGGTTGATGTCAAGTTCAAAGAATTACTTGCCAAAGCACTGGATTCCTCCGGAGCTACTGATTTAAGCGAAATCGAGGCGCAGATTTACCAGCCCAAAAAGACTACTGTAAAATCAAACGGCAATGATGTCAGCCTGGAAACCGAGGTCGGTGAGATGGTGAAGAATACTCTTCGCCACAAAGCATATATTCGGCTTCTTCAGAAAAAATACCGACAAATCGAATTGGCGATAGATGTGAAATAACCCGGAGTGGTTTAGTAAAAGCGTTTAGCGTGTAGAAAAAACGAACTTGGATGTTATCAAGGTTTTAGAAAAAGGCAAATACAAATGGAAGTAAATAACAGTTTCGGACCTATAGATATAGCAATTTCGGGCTTACGGGCACAAAGTAAAAATATGGAAGTGATTTCATCGAATGTTGCAAATGCCCAGACCACAGATAACGGTAACGGCCAACCTTATCGCCGGCTTGAAGCAGTGTTAAAAACAGACGGTGATGGTATAGGAGGTGTTAGTCTGGATGAAATAACGATGGATATGAGCAATTTCCCGAAGATTTTAAAGCCTGGCCATCCCGATGCAGACGAGCAAGGATATGTAACAATGCCAAATGTTAGTTTGCCCACCGAGATGATAAATTTGAACACTGCAGCACGAGCATATAAGGCTAATACAGCGATTCTGAAGCGTTACCAGGAAATGGTGGAAACTACGCTTGAATTACTTAAGTGAGGTAAAATAAAATGGTTAACTTAAATGCTAATATAGGCTCGGTATTACCCAAGACCAATCCGGATGCTGTTGGAATAACCAGGGCTAAAACTACCAGCCCCAAACATGGCTTTGCTGACACGGTTAAAGCTGTCGAAAAACATATATCCAAAGTTGATGATCTTCAACAATCATCGGATATATCCATAAAAGACTTATTATCCGGCAAAAATGAGGATATTACCTCGATGGTATCGGCGGTGGCTAAGGCTGATATAAGTTTTAAACTTCTTGTAGGTGTCAGGAATAAGCTAATTGAAGCCTACAAGCAAACTATG
The DNA here is from genome assembly GCA_030667885.1 of Phycisphaerae bacterium. Lineage (GTDB taxonomy): Bacteria > Planctomycetota > Phycisphaerae > Sedimentisphaerales > Anaerobacaceae > NIOZ-UU13. The sequence continues at coordinate 16,365 of DAOUVA010000002.1, read as the reverse complement.
AATATGCCTCTGTAATTGATTATCGGGAAAAACATCAAAAAACAGCTATTTAACGAAGGGATTTAATGAATTTTTTCCAAAAGATAGAAGTAATTTGGCAAAATGTAAGCCTTGTCCAGCGGGCCTTGCTGATTGCGATAGTACTAACAGTCGTTACTGTTAGTGTATTGCTTGTTCATTGGGCCCGCAGGCCGGATATGGGACTATTATATTCGGGACTTGACGTGGAAGAAGCAGCAAAGATAGTCGAGAAAATCGGCGAAAAGGGAATAGTTTACAAATTAAGCAATGGGGGAACAACTATATATGTACCAAGAGAAAAAGTTTCCGAGCTTCGTTTAGAGATGGCAAAAGAAGGCCTGCCCGAAGGCGGCCAGAAAGGCTACGGGATATTTGATGATGAGAAAATCGGAATAAGTCCATTTGTTCAAAATGTCAATCTCAAACGTGCCCTTCAGGATGAATTGGCCAAGAGTATACAAATGATAGACGGGGTTGCTCATGCCAGGATTCATATAGTAAGTCCGGAACATACACTGTTTGCTTCTACAACCCCGCAAACCAGCGCTTCTGTAGTTCTTCGAATGAAACAAGGCTATAAATTAAGCGGTTCGAACATAGCAGCTATAACACATTTGGTTGCCGGCAGTGTCGAAAGTCTGAAATCCGAAAACATAACTGTTGTGGACAGCCAGGGGCGGCTTCTTTCGAATGAATCGGATGATGTCATGGCCGGTGGAGCAGGTACCGTTGCTGACTACCGGGAAAGAGTGGAGCAGAGTTTGGCGGAGAAGGTTGAAGACATGCTCACTACCGTTCTTGGTCCTGGACGAGCTACGGTAAGCGTCAGTGCCGTGATTGATATGACCAGCATTAACACTGTTAAAAAATCTTACAAAGGAAAGGGAGTAACTGTAAACGAAGAGATTAAAGAAAAATCTTCTACCGCCGGCGGCAGTGCCTCCGCTGAGGGCTCATCGGCCGACAAAGAAACAGACAATACAATTAGCACACAGAAGCTTTTTGACGAGAATATTGAAACGATAGTTGATTTGCCCGGTGATATAAATTCTCTGACAGTGGCGGCCTTTGTTGACTTGTCACCGGTTCTTCCTCCGGATGCGAACGAAGCAGTGATTGCCGCCGCTACGGATATAATGGATGTAAACGAAGTGGAAGAAATTATTGCCAAAGCAATCGGTCCTAAACTGCAACCAAATGATCTTAAAGTAGTCCCAGTGAAGTTTAATCGTCCGGCAGAGGCGTTGATTGGTGTCGAAGAAGCCGACGGACTTGATTTTATAGCAATTGCCCGCCACAGTTCCCTGGGAATTATGGCGATTTGTGCGTTATTGGTACTGAAGCTGTTCAGTGGCGCGAAGAAAAGAGCGGCTGCGATGGACGCAACAGGGCAGTTGCCGATAACCGGCGAGGCTACTGCTGGTCTTCTTCCGACCGGGGGCGAGGGCTCTGAGTCATTAGTTTTACGCAGACAAATAGCTGATAGCCTGCAAAGTAACCCTGAGCAGACCAAACAATTGTTTTCAAGCTGGTTTGAGGAAAAAGGGAGTTAAATAAGTGGTATTGATAGGTAAACAAAAAGCTGCGATGCTGCTGATGAGTCTTGATGTGGTAACTGCTGCCGAATTGCTCAAAGGTGTAAGTCCTGAAGTGGTTGAGGAATTAGCTATGGAATTGGCATCACTGGAGGCATCAGGTTTGTGCAACAGCAGGGAGCAAGAAAAAGTTGTGCAAGAGTTTTGTAACTCACTTAAAAAAAGTCCAAGTCAGGGGCTTAATATAGGACGTTTTCTTAACGAAATGCTGGCAAGCATTCTTGGCGAAGAAAAGGCGGAGCAAATTCGAACTCAGATTAAAAAATCAACGGCACACAAAGATATGTTTATTAGCATTCGTTCGGCCGGTGTGGACGAATTGGTTGTTGCATTGGAAAGTGAACACCCACAGACGATTGCTGTTGTACTGTCGGAACTGGACCCGAAGAAGAGTCAGGAGGTTCTGTCGCTTTTGAACGAAGAGGACCGTCTGAAAACAGTGTGGAAGATGACGACTCCAGACCTGCTGGGATTTGGAGTGAAGCAACGGATTGCATCTATGGTTAGCGAACGTCTGAAAAGCCTCAAAGGAGAGGTTTTTGTGGCAAAACCTGGAAAACGGGAAGAAAATCTTCGAAAACTTGCTATTGTGTTAAGTGGTTTGGAAAAAGACCTACGAGACCAATTGCTTGGTGAGATCATCAAACACGATGAGGAAACCGGCAAGACGGTAAGGAATTTGATGATAACGTGGGAAGATATTTTATCAATAGCGAACAGGTCTCTGCAGGAAGCGCTGAGAACCGCGGAGTCAAGCAAATTGGCGGTAGCACTTTATGGAGCAGATGAAGAGATTGCGCAAAAGATACGCTCAAATATATCTGAGCGAGCTAGGGATATGCTTGACGAAGAAATTAAACTGATGCAGGAGCCGTTGGAAAAAGAGATTCTTGATGCGAGAGAAGAAATTGTCAAGCCGTTGCGAGAAGCTAATGAGGAAGGCAAACTTAGAATGGTAGGTAGATAACACAATGTCACAGACACTCACGGTTCATCTTGAAAGACCGATTACATCGGCAAGAATATTAGATGGTTACAACATCAATACCGAATCGTTGGTTACCGATAGTATTAATCCGGCAGCAAATACCGAGCAAGTTAAGTTAAAAGGAAATTTGAAAACACAGGGGCACATGTATGAAGAGCTTTGCCAAACACTTCAAGGCTTAGTGGCTAAGCTCAATCAGTTTTACGACCAGATTTTCGCCGAGCAAAAGGAAGAAATTGCCAAGCTTTCGGTTGAAATTGCCAGAAAGATTTTAATGCGAAAAATACAGGATGGTGACTATGAAATTGAATCAATTGTTAAAGAAACACTTAAAAATGCTCCCACACACCAGGATTTAATAGTGCATTTGAACCCTGAGGACCTGGCTGTCTGTCAAAAAGCTCAGGCCGATAAGGACAGTGGAAACTTAGCCAACATCAAACTTGTTGCGGATCCTAATATTGGACGGGCCGAATGTGTGCTTGAGAGCCCAAAGGGTATAATCAAGTCATTAATCGAAGAACATCTTGAACAAATCGGTAAAGCGCTTGAAAAGGCGGAATGATTTTATGGCTACAAGTGAAATTAAAGAACAAAAACTTCAAACCCACCAAGATGTGCTTGTGGGCTCTGGAAACAATTTAATTGATTTTGATAAACTTCACTCCGCCTTGCGTGCGGTGAGTTTACTGAATTGCCAGGGTACTGTGGTTCGGGTTTCGGGTTTGACGGTTGAATCCAGCGGTCCAAAAGTGGGTTTAGGTGAACTTTGCGGCATCAATATTCGTGACGGTCGGCGAGTATTGGCGGAAGTTGTAGGCTTCCATGCAGATCGGCTTATTCTGCTTCCCTTAGAGCATATTGGAGGTATATCGCCTGGTGACACGGTAACCACTCGGACTACTCCACGTTATATCACCTTAAGTGAGAATGTATTGGGAAGAGTAGTAAACGGATTGGGAGAGCCTATCGATGGCAAAGGGCCATTGGCTGGGACTGAGAAGAAAGCATTGGATGCAAGCAGTCCGCCGGCCTTGAGCAGGGAAAAAATTACTCAGCCTCTGGCTTTAGGCATCAGGTCAATAGATGGCATACTAACCTGCGGCAGAGGACAGCGCGTAGGTATTTTCTCAGGTAGCGGCGTAGGCAAAAGTGTGCTTCTCGGCGATATTGCCAATTCAAGTGATGCAGATGTCAATATTGTGGCATTGATAGGTGAGCGTGGCCGGGAGGTTCGGGGATTCCTCGAAGAGGATCTCGGCCCAGAGGGTCTGGCCCGCAGTGTAGTTGTGGTCGCCGCGTCGGATTCGCCTCCGATTCAAAGGGTAAAGGCAGCATTTGTAGCTGTAACAATTGCTGAATATTTCAGAGACAAGGGCAGGAATGTTTTGTTCATGATGGATTCATTGACCCGTTTCGCACAGGCGCAGCGCGAAATAGGACTTGCTGCAGGTGAACCTCCGGCTACAAAGGGTTACTGTCCGAGCGTTTTTTCACTGATGCCCAGGCTTATAGAGCGTTTAGGATGTGCCAAAAGCGGAAGTATCACAGGGATTCTGACAGTGCTCGTTGAAAATGATGATCTGACTGACCCAGTGGCTGATAGTGCCAGGAGTTTGTTGGATGGGCATATAATTTTGTCAAGAAAAATGGCCGAGAGGGGACATTTTCCTGCCGTGGACATTTTGGCAAGCATAAGCAGATTAATGCCTGCGGTGGTAAGTGAAGAGCACCGATTGGCAGCCCAGAAACTCAGGGAGATATGTGCCACCTACATTGATGCCGAAGATTTAATAAATATTGGTGTGTTTTCGCCGGGTAGCAATCGTCGTATTGACGCCAGCATTTCTTTAATTGACAGAATAAGCAACTTTCTTATTCAGCCTGTTCGAGAAAGAACCGATTTCGCCGAAACCGTCAGACAAATGATTGCGATCACTCAATCGTGGAACAAATTATTGAATGTTACTGTTGTTGGAAACAAGAGCTAAATGAAGCGATTTGTATGGCGATTGCAGCGTGTTCTCGACATAAAAGCAAAAGAAGAACAAATGAAGAAAGCCCAGTTAGTTAAGCTGGCCGAAAAGCTTGCCCGTGTACGAAGTGAACTGCTGACACAGAAAAGGATATTAGACAGTTTAATTAGCGATATAACTGGAGAGTCTCCTAAAACCAGATTAGGTAAACAAGAATTTTTTTTGAAGTGTTCAAAAACAAACAGTGAACTGATTGGAAAACTTAAAGAAAAAGTGAGTGAGCTTGAATCGGAACAAAGGCAAAAAAATGATGAAGTTCTGAAAGTCAAACGATTTAAGGAAGGCTTGGAGAAATTACGAGCTGAAGCAAAAACACGATTTATAGCCGAGGCAGAAAGGCTCGAACAGAAAGAGTTAGATGAAAGGGCTACTGTTGGTTTTGCTCAAAAAAAGCAATGCGTAAAGTCGTGACAGAAACAAAAGATTAGGAGAAATCAATGTGAATAAAAAACTAATAATAATTGTATCAGCAGGCGGCCTGGTAAGCTTTGCCGCGATGTTCATACTTGCATGGCTTACTAAACCATCTGCCAAGACCCCAAGCACGGAAGTGGTTCAAACGACACTTGCCACAGAGGAGACTATCCTAAAATTACCACAACCACAAGTAACTACAGCCAGTGCTGCCGGCACAATCGACAGCAAAATGAAAAGAGCTATGATGGAAAAGCAGCTCAAGAGTCTTGTTTATGAAGTGCGGGAGAAGATTCAAGAATATGATAGTAAGCTGGAAGGCTTTAAACTCCGTGAGCAGAGATTACAGGTAGTGAGCGATACGTTAAAAAAGGACACTGAGCAACTCGATAATCTACGAATCGAACTTGCCTCGACCGTTGCCAGTCTCAAGACAGAACGGGATAAACTGCTAAAGAGCAGGGTTGAGATTGCAAAAAAAGAAAAGAGCAACCTGGAGTCAATAGCCGCTACCTATGACAAAATGGAATCAGCCAGTGCAGGTAAAATATTGACGAATATGAGCCAGGACCCAAACAACAGTGCCGATGACGCCGTAAAAATCCTTCACTATATGTCCGAGAGAACTAAAGCCAAGGTATTGGCTTCTATAGCTGAGACAGAGCCTGCAACTTCAGCGCATTTTTGTGAAGGATTAAAACAAATAGTCGAAGAAGAGTGACTCTATGGACATTGCGACAATAGTAGGGGTATTATTGGGTCTTGTGGTTATAATTGGGGCCATTGCTGTTGGTGCCGGTAAAGAGCTGTTCTTCAATATTCCATCACTTGCAATTACTATAGGCGGAATGCTGTGCGCCACACTTATACACTTTTCATTGCCACAGTTTTTGGGAATATTTTCTATAATCAAGAAAACAATAGTTGCCAAGGTACCATCGTCATCAGAATTGATTCAAAAAATGGTTAATTATGCCGCTATCAACAGGCGGGATGGGGCATTGGCTTTGGAGCAGGAAATTAGCAATGTAAGCGATTTGTTTTTCGTCAAGGGTTTGCAGATGCTTGTAGATGGACAGGAATCAAAAAACATTCGCGAACTTATGACACTTGAAATTCAATATCTTCAGGAACGGCATTCAACCGGCAAGAAAATACTGGAGTTTATGGGTGCATCCGCCCCAGCTTTTGGAATGATAGGTACACTTATCGGCTTAGTACAGATGCTTTCAAACTTAAGTGACCCAAGCGGCATTGGCGCAGGCATGGCAACTGCTCTGATTACCACTTTTTATGGCGCCTTTGCTGCAAATCTAATTTTTATTCCATTAGCGGGCAAATTGGGCATTTATTCCAAAGCTGAGGTAACCGCGGTGGAAATGATTACGGAAGGCATCTGCGCTATCGCACAAGGTGAAAATCCGACCGCTGTTCGGGAAAAGATGCAGGCGTTTATTTCTCATAGCCGACGTGAAGAAGTAAAGGCCAACATATAATGGGACGTGAGAGAAACCAACCGGAACCCGAGCAAAAAGCCGGTGCGCCGGAATGGATGGTAACTTACTGCGATTGCATGACGCTGATGCTGACGTTCTTTGTCCTTTTGTTTAGCTTCGCATCCTTTGATGAAAGTGCTTTTGAGGGTTTGCTTCCAAATTTCACCAGGACTTTATCTATGGTCGATCCGCCGGCCAAGGATAAAAGTGCTTTTGTGTCTACGCAGCAAATTCTGCCTACAGGATACTTTGATGAAGGCAGCGAAAAAGTTACTTTAGCAAGAGAGGATGAAGCAAGAGAGGCTGAAGCAAGAGAGGCTGGAGCAAGGGTTGGAAACAACTTAACAGAAGACACAGAGTCTGCCGATTTCCGCAACCAGAAGGTATTTTTATTCTCATCAAAAAGGCTTTTTTGGGGTAAAGGGATGGCCATTTCGTCTGAGGGACGCAATACGCTGTCGACAATGGCATCATTTTTAAAAGAGATACCCTGCTGGATAGTCATCAGTGAAAACAGGCAGGGGGACGATAAGGACAGTGAACAATTTGGTTTGTTGCGGTCATGGGCAGTAATGGAGTATCTTACAACAGAACAAGGTCTTGACAAAGGACGATTTAGCCTCGCGGCAGATACGCTTCAAAGAGATAACAAGAATGATCAACAGGATCATTCTCAGGCAAAAACTGAACGTACTCTTGAGATTGTTTTATTAGAACGGAGTATTTACAATTGAACCACCAGCATCAAGTAATCGAGGAAAAAGGGGGTGGTGCTCCGGCGTATCTCGTCACATTTTCGGCTTTAGTAACGCTGCTGATGTTGTTCTTTGTTCTGTTACTGACTCTGGCAACTGTCCAAGACGAGGGGATATTAGGCAAGGGCCGATATGCCGAGACCCAAGAGTCATTTTTACGATCGATCAGAACCTTCGGGCTTGGAGTATTTACTGGCAGCAAACCAACCCCAGATTTTGGCAATATTAAAATCAAATATTTTATAAGCGATCCAGATAAAGACTTTACTGGCAGGACTATAGATGCAAAAGAAGAAAAAGCTCGCAGGTTTTTCAAAAAAATTGCTCGAACTATGAAAACAAAGCGTTCACAGATAGTGGCAAAAAAAAACAACTTTTCAGTAACAAATATTAGTTTTTCACCAGGCGAATCGCAGTTAAATGAACCAGCAAAAAGGTTTTTAACACAGTTTGCCGTTAACTTGCAGCAGGATACTGGTTCAGGAGAGATTAAACTCTATGTGTTCGGTTTAGCTCGCGATGAACGAACCGAAAAAAAACAGTGGACATTGTCAGCTATGCGGGCTCAGGCTGCCGCGGATTTTCTGAACGATATTTTACCTTCGCAGCTCCAGTGCCCCGTTTATTCGTGGGGGGCCGGGCCGGGAGGCTATTGGGTTGCTCGGGACAGTCCCGCTTGCAAGCAGTCACAGATACTAATCGCAGTTCTGAGAGTAAATGATTAAATTTGTAGGTCTTTATTTCTCCGCACCAAGGTAAATGGGAATTTGCAGTCTTGTCAAGTTTTTCGACATTTTGTCTGATTCTTTCTTCGATTCTGCGCAAAAATAGCAGTTTATACCACATTAGTACCTGTTTTAATGTTTCGGCACGCTATTTGCTACCAAGTACAACAGTTATACATAGTGATTTTATAGTATGGGATTATCTAAGAAAAAAATTGTTGTGTTTTTGATGGCAACTGCACTGTGTAGCGGTATGGCGATTATATACTCAGCCCAGTCTGGCACAAACGAGAGTACAAAATCCTTATTCGATAATTCTGATTCTTTGTATAGCAACCTGCCAAATCTTACTATAAGATCAGATGGTAATCTTGACGCAGGTGGATTGTTCTTCAAAATGATACTAATGGTTTTACTGGTTATTGTTTTTGGTGTAGCAGCGATTTATCTATCAAAAAAACTTCTACCAAGGTTAGCCAACCTGCCCGGCAAAAGGATCCGGGTTTCTGAAACAGTTCATCTTAGCCCACGTAAGGCTATACATTTGATTAAAATAGGCAAACAGACGCTTCTTATAGGCAGCACAAACGAAAATATCACCAAGTTGGCAGATGTAACTGATCAGTTATCTGAAACGGATTTGCCGGTAAACTAAATAGACAATAATTGAGGATTTTAATGGCAGTGAGATTTATTAGAATATTTTTTTTAGCTTTTGTCATTCTGTCAACAAATGGTTTGTCATTTGGTCAGGATAACAACACTACAGCAACCTCGGTCCCGAGCATAGGTGACCTGATGACAGTTGTAGATAGGGCAACCTCTGATGGAACTGAAGGTAAAGATTGGTCGACACCTGTCAAACTTGTAATCATCTTTAGCGGCCTGGCGATTTTACCAAGTCTTCTGGTGATGATGACATCCTTCACACGAATCGTTATAGTACTGTCCTTTGTTCGCCGGGCTTTGAGTACTCAAACCATACCGCCGACTATCGCTATTATAGGGCTGGCATTGTTTCTGACGCTGTATACGATGGCCCCCACATTTTCCAGAATTAACGAAACCAGCATTCGGCCTTACATAGCTGATGAGATTGATTTCGAAACAGCAGGCAGCAGAGCAGGTGACTCTATTAAGGAATTTATGCTCCGCCAGTGCCGGGAATCTGATTTAGCTCTTTTTGTGCAGATGGCCGAGATAGAGCCCCCTGCCAGCCCAAAGGAGATTGGCCTGCATATAGTTATTCCGGCATTCATTATTAGTGAATTTCGAACGGCATTCGAGATAGGCTGTCTTCTGTTTATCCCATTTCTGGTAGTCGATCTTGTTATTGCGAGTGTCCTGCTTAGTGCCGGTATGATGATGCTGCCGCCTGTAATGATTTCGCTGCCTTTCAAGCTGATATTATTCATTCTTGTTGATGGATGGGGATTGTTAGCCAAGAGCCTTAGCCTGGGTTTCCAATAAGGGATTAAGCTTTTATGAGGATTTAACGGATGGATAGTAATTTTGTCATTTATCTGGGGCGACAAACAATCGAGACAACTTTACTTGTGGCGGCTCCGATTTTATTGACCTGTGTCATTGTGGGAGTAGTGGTAACATTGTTTCAAGCGGTTACCTCCGTACGTGATATGTCTTTAACGGTAGTACCCAAGCTTATGGCCGTGGGCTTTGTCACACTGCTTTTCGGCAGTTGGATGCTCGGTATACTGCTTAAATTTATGAATGAGAGTTTCGGTCATATTCAAAATATCGGGCAGTGATTCATGGAATTGATGATAACAAAGCTGCTCGGATTTGTGTTGGTGCTGACAAGGATGTCGGCATTTTTTCTGGTAACGCCTGTTTTCAGTTGGAGAACTATTCCGGTTAGAATCAGAGTTGCAATTGTTTTGTTAATTTCAGTTTTTTTTTCAACTGTAGTTCCTTCTACCATCAATCCCAAACAAATCTCTGCATTGGAAGCAATATTGCTGATAAGTAACGAAGCAATTTATGGTTTAGCTCTTGGGTTAGTTGTTGTCCTTATATTTTCTGCTGTCAAACTAAGTGGGCGGATTATTGAAAGACAAATGGGGCTGGCAATGGCCCAGACCTTGGATCCATTGACAGGCGAGAGGGCCCAACCGCTTGGCGTACTTATTGAAATGATATTTATACTTCTGTTTCTAAGCGCAAATGGCCACCATTTATTCCTGTTAATTATCTCACGAAGTTACCAGGCTTTTCCCGCTGGCAGCATACCAACGATACCATTGCTGGTCGGCGGAATAGTTAAAGCAGGTTCAACAATGTTTGTCGTGTGCTTAAGACTGGCTGCACCAATGTTGGCGGCGTTTTTGCTGCTGCTGGTTGTGCTGGCTGTATTCGCACGCATAATGCCGGATATGAACATTTTATTCATCAGTATGCCGTTGCGTGTGGGGCTGGGATTGCTAATGGTAGGAATATTTTTGCCGTTTATTAGTGAATTTGTGGCTGAATTCGCTGATTGGATGGGCAAACTGGTGCCCCTTTAATTGATTATTTTGTTGTGAACCGCAGACTTAAGACCAGGTGTAGATTATGGCGGAGAAGCCGGTTGCTGAAAAAACAGAACAGCCAACGCCAAAACGGCTAAGGAAAGCAAGAGAAAAAGGACAGGTTGCCCAGAGCCAGGAACTGCCGGCAGCTGTTTCGATTGCAGTACTTGTAATGGTACTGGCCTTGTCTGCACCGGCTTTGCTGCAATGGTTTATAATACAAATGAAGCAGGGGATGTCGGGCCAGATCGGCGTTTTCGCCGACAGCAAGGCATTCATGAGTTTTCTCAATACAAAAATCATCAGTTCGATATTTGCTATGTGCCCGATTCTGGCAGCACTTTTTGTAGGGTCTGTAGTATCATGTGTTGCCGTCAGTGGCTTGAATTTTGCGCCACAGGCCCTGAACTTGAAATTCGATGCGATAAATCCGGTAAAAGGTTTTGAAAGATTGTTCAATATCAAAACCGTAGTAAAACTGGGTGTCTCTATAGCAAAATTGATTTTCGTTTCCATTATCGTCTGGTTGTATATTCGCAGTAGGATCGACACACTTGCTGCTATTAGATGGGCATGGTCTGCACAAATAATGGTGGCTATCGCAAAAATAATATTAGGAATGATGATACGCATTTGCGTGGCGCTGCTGATTATAGCGGCCATTGACGTTTTCTTTCAGAAATGGAAATACACACAAGACCTGAAGATGACAAAGCAGGAAGTAAAACAGGAGCGAAAAGATACTGATGGTTCGCCTGAGATCAAATCCCGTATTCGCCGGATTCAGATAGAAATGGCCAGGCAACGTATGTTGCAGGAGGTCCCAAAAGCCAGTGTAGTTCTTGTGAACCCGACACATGTAGCTGTCGCACTGCGTTACGAAGCTAAGACAATGGAAGCTCCCATTATGGTAGCTAAAGGTGCAGACCACTTAGCAGAAAAAATCAGGGAAATTGCCCGGGCTTATGGAGTGCCTATTGTAAGAAAGCCGGAATTGGCGAGAACAATATATTCAACAGTGCAACCCGGCGATGTTATACCGCAAACATTATATGCAGCTGTGGCAGAGGTATTGGCTATGATATATCGACTGCGGCACAGAAAAACATAAACGGCTGGTTAGTGCATCTAAGAACCGAAAGTGGCAGCGCTAATCACACTAACCGCAGACATTTGCTGCTGCATCATAGCCAAAGTTTTTTCAAGACGAGCATACTTGTCGATAAGTCTTGTTTCCACATTGTTAAGACGAGCTTCTTCGTTTTCGATTCTTCTGTCCATTGCTGTTATCTTATCATCAAGTATGCCTTTACTGACATCAAGTCGGCCATCAGCTTCAAGTATCTCGTCAAGCAAATCTTCAAGGGCGCCGGCCATTCCCTGCTTGACATTGATAGTTGCAGTATAAGTACCCTCAGGTTGGTTCGGATCAACAGTAAACTGGAGTCCGTTTTCGGGGTATAAAGGGTCTCCGTAATCATCGAAATCGCTGTTGCCGGTTACAAGGTTATCAGGCCAGGCGACATCATCACGCCAATTAGATTCACTGGATAGTTTGATTCTGACATCAGTTATTTGATTGCTGTCATTTATATCTACCTCAATATCATAGGTACCGGCGGTTGTGTATTTATCGCTGGCACTATAAAACTGGATGATAGTACTATCGCTGTTGCCGCTTTTGGTCGCCCCAAGCAGTTCAAGAATACCTGTGAAATCTTCATTGATGGCATCGTTGAATTCGTCTGTGTCGAATTCCATCATTCCGTCACCATCAATTGTAATACCTATATCAGAAGCCTGAACAAAGCTGTCTATTGTATCGATGAAACCTTCAACTATTCCAATAAACGGGTCACGAGTCTGGGTTTTAATAAACGATACCGCAATATCGTTGCTCAATATACCCATTTTTTTGGATTCGGAGTCATATTCAGTTTTAGTCTTCAACTCGGTAATTAAGCTATTATAAGCACTAACCATACCATTGATTCTTGCACTGATTAATCCGGTGTTTCTGCTGATACTTATTTTAATTGGTGTCTCGGCTTCTGTTACATCGTGAAGATTCAGTGTTATCCCCGTCAAAGCATCAGCAATGCTGTTACTGTTTCTATGGAGCCAGCCGTCATTGCCTTTTGTTGTTTCCGCAAATGAGCAGGTGCTCGACCCTGCAAAAGTAAGAACAGTTGCATCAATGGAAATCATCTTTACATCACCAGCGGTACTGAGAAATTGGAAGGTCGTAGTGCCAGCAGTGTCCAGGCCTGTACCACTTACCGTTATGTCACCGGGTGAAACATTTGACAGAGCATCAAGAGCATCTTTAATGTCAGTGGTGCTGGCAGTATAAAGAATTTCTCCAGTTGTCTGTCCATCATAAGTCAAATGAAAGTGTCCACCGTTTGCCAGAGAACCAGTAGTCAGTGTTTGAAGTTCCTGGGCTGTTGTTGACGGATAGCCGTCAACCGTGATCTGTGAATTCTGGGCGCTCTGGGTTTCGACAAAAGAGGTCGACACAAGAGAGGCAAGACTCTCCGAGGTGTCGCCTCCTTCTGTTGAAACAGCCATTGTAGGCAAGCCAAGAGTGGTTGAACCGATACCGTTATCATAAGTTAAACTGACGACTTCTAAACTGCTCAAACCACTGGTATGGTCCGTCAGCCATATCTGGCCATTTTCGAGCCTGGCAGTTGCTACTCCGTCAAATTGTTCATTAATCGCATCGATAAGATGGCCTACCGTTGTATTCGCCGTGATAGAAAGTTCTTTATCGGGCAGGTCAGTACCGGAATGATTCTTGCCGGTGATCGTGATTTTTTCATCTCCTACCAGTGTTCCGCTGAATTGGTCAAGTTCTGTGATCTTAGTACTCAATCCGGCATTGCCATCATCATCAGTAAACGTGTGGTCGGATAGCACCGTATTGGGCTTCCATACCTCCGTACTGCTGGCGTTGAAAGATATTTGATAATCCTGTCCTGTTTCCTGGCCGCTCAGCATCAGGTGGTATTTACCTCCCTGATATAACAAGCTGGCTGTAACGCCGGGATTATTGTCATCATTATTTATCAAACCGACAAGGTCCTCGAGTGTAGTTTCATCGGCAACTGTTGTTATCACTCTTTCCTGGTGGTTATAGGAATATATAAAATTGCCGCCACCTACATAATCTGTCTCGTAATCAAAGGTAGAAGTGTCCTGAATCCATGTGTTAGTTGTTGCTAATTGATTGATTTCAATTGAATGAGAGCCGGAATTTGCCTCTGATGATGCAGTAACTGTTAGCACATCAGTGTCACTGGAAGTTGCTTTGAAAATCTCCATGCTATCGGCATCGGCAAGAGCGCTCGCTGATGTTTCCAGGGCGCTGACCTTTGTTCGCAACTCACTAAGTGCAGTGGTTTGCGTCTCGTAGGTCGTCTTCTGTACTTGATATGTGGCAAGTCTTCGGCTGTTGATTATCATAAGCTGCTCGATGAGCGCAGCAGTATTAATACCTGTTGCCAAACCTGGAAATCTTAACACGCCCATGCTTTAGTCCTTAACCTTATCTTATCCTTATACCATATACCATAAGGAAGACAATCTTGCTTGTCCTTTTATAGCCCTTCCTGACATTATCGGATGAAATACCTCGAACTTAAATATCAAGTCTGAATTAGCCGTTGTTACGATATGCCTTGAGTGTTTTTCGGGCGTTGCCAGCCTGCCGTAGTTGCTTTGCAACAGAATCTTTCCCGGCAGCAAGCATCAATTCCAGTTTTTTGTACAATTTCAACAAATGCTTGCGCCGGCCATCAAACTCAGGTTGGCCAAACAGCCTTATTTTAACTATTTTCTCAACGATAGAACTGGCTTGCTCGGCTAACGCTTCAACACGGCGAAAATTGCCTTTGCGGGCCATTTCTATTTGCTTTTCTAATAAACTCTGTAAATTATCCAGTAGATACATCTGTTCATCTGCGTTCACGGAATCTGAACTCCTACCTGTTTTTTTGTGCTAAGTTGTGATCAACTTCCTCTAAGAGATTAATGGCATCTTCATTCTCAGAGTCCGACGTTAAAATATCTAAAAGTATTTTCCTGGATTGTTCGAAACAACCTTCTTTAACATAAAGCGCTGCCAAAGAGAACATAACAGAGCTGTCGTGTGGGTGCATCTCGAGATATAGCTCAAGGTAATGGATAACTTTCGCAAAGGAGCCCATCTGACAAGAGGTTTGGAACAGACCCAAAAGAGCTGTCAGGTTGTCTGTATCCAACTCCAGACATTTAAGATACATCTCAAAAGCCTTCTCGTAATCGGTTTTTTTCTGTGCGACCATAGCCAGGCCGGCATAGGCACGGGAGCAATCAGGGGCAAGCCGACAAGCCACTCTAAAGGCTATCTCGGCATCATCTAAAAGATCCTTTTGAAAGTCGACTACACCAAGCCCAACGTAAGGGCCAGGCTCATCAGGACTCAAGGATGTTGCTTTCCCATAGCACTTTTGTGCCTGAGTATAATCACCAACAGAAGTATAATAGTCTCCTAATTCCTGTAATTCTTCATAACGTTGGATTGTATTGGCCTGTCCGATAAAATCATTCATTTCTCTGTTCATATCTGATTTGCTTCCTTTGAGTGTTCGTCCCACGCTGGGGCGAACACCACTTTTGAAAAATTCTACAGTTACTGTATCTTTATTCGAAGCTGTTCTCAGCCATTCTGTGGCGAATTACTTCAATCATCGGTTGAAGAATTTCCTGATCTGGTGAAAGTTCCAGCGACCGATGCAGTATCTCGAGGGCATCGACGAGGTTGCCCTCATTTAGTAATACCTCAGCGGTTCTGTTAAGTACATCAGCGTTCAATATACCCATCCTGTCCATATCGTCAAAAAGCTCCATTGCTTCGGTCGCTTTGCCAACGGCAAGGTATGTTTCAGACAAATTCCAAATAATTTCTGCCGAGTCGGGTTGTAAATTTCTCGCTTTTACAAGACACTTGACGGCCTCATCCGAACGGTCTAGGCAATGGAGAATTGCTCCGACATCGTTCAGGGCTTCTGCATCGTTTGGTGAGGAACTAAGATATTCTTGAATATACCCAAGAGCCTCCTCGTGTCTGCCAATCTCGGCTAATTCCAAAGCTTTCTGGTAATCATTTAGGCTTCCAACCGCATTGTTTTGTGTTTGTGGCTTCTCCTTCGAATTTGTATCTATTGTCACCTGTAGTACTCCCTATGTAATTACAATATTCCTTATAAACTCATGATCAAATTACCATTGTGTACGCAAATTTCGTGCCGATAAACTAAACAGGCGTTTTTTTAACGATTCCACGATTCTACCTGCAAAATTTGTAAAAATATTAAACGGATTGTCGCACGAATACACCATGATTATTTTTCCAAAACTATCTAATAAAATCCAAAAGGGACATAGACATAAGTCTTGCAGCCACTGACAACGACATTTGGTATAGAACCTCACGGCGTGAAATATCTATAGCAACCTGGGCAATGTCAACCTCCTGTAATAAAGTGGCCTCATCGGCAGTATCGAATTTTATATCCTCAAGCCCCTCTTTAACTTTTTCCAAAAAGCCGATTTCTGAGCCAATAGTAACGTTTAGCTGTGACAGAAACGTGTGGACCTCTTCAATCGCCTCTAAGCCGTTATTTCGCAATGCATTAACCTGGCTGCTGGGAAAGTTATTTTCATTCTCAAATATTTCTCGCAGAGTGACAAATGTATTAAATACGTCATGAGTGCCCGATACACCCACCAGTTCTACTCCGGTACCGCTAATTCCCTCGGCG
>DAOUVA010000237.1 GCA_030667885.1 Phycisphaerae bacterium | reverse complement strand
GATGAGCCTGAGTTTGTCGCTGTTGATACGATGAACCTCTGGATCGAAAATAACCTGGATGATTTAAAAGCACTTTTGAAAAAAATCGACTGTTTGATGATCAACGAGGACGAGGCAAGGATGCTGGCGGGTCAGAGCAACCTGATAAAGGCCGGGGAAATAATTTTGAATATGGGGCCGAGTGTCGTAATTCTTAAAAAAGGCGAATCCGGCTCAATAATGTGTAATGCCAGCGGCGATACATTTATTCTGCCCGCCTATCCGGCGACAGACGTCAAAGACCCGACAGGCGCCGGTGACAGCTTCGCGGGCGGATTTATGGGCTGTCTGGCACAAAGCGGAAAAGCTGATTTCGAGACGTTGAAGAAAGCGATTGCATACGGCACCGTGGTTGCCTCATTTTCAATCGCGGATTTTTCACTGAGCGGATTAACCTCCATAGACAGGACCGATATTGACAGGAGATTTGAAACTCTGCGAAAATTTACAACCTTTTAAACGGCAAAAGTAAAATGCGAGTATTTATAGCTATAGATATCGACGAGCAAATCAGAAAGGCCCTGAGCAGACTGCAAAACGAGATGCACAGCAAAGTTGATATTAAAAAAGGCGATGTCAAATGGGTAAATCCTGATGTGATGCATTTGACTTTGAAATTCTTAGGTGAAATTAAAGACGTGCAAACCGTAGATGTCTGTAAGATAACTCAAGAGGTCGCGAGCCGGCACAATAACTTCGAGGTGGAGGTGGAAACGGTCGGTTATTTCGGCGGCAGAAGTGCCAGAGTTTTATGGGTTGGCACGGGACAAAACTGTGAAAATCTGCTACAATTACAAAGCGACCTTGAGCAGGAGCTGGCTTCGGCGGGCTGGCCCTGGGAAACAAGAAAGTTTTCCGGCCATCTGACTCTCTGCAGGGTGAGAAACTCAAAAGCAGGTGTTAAACTGGCGCAAATGACCGAAGGATACAAGGATTTTAAGCTCGGGACCGTGTCGGCTGATTCTGTTTCGGTTTATCAAAGTCAGTTGACATCGAAAGGCCCCGTTTATACTGTGCTGGGAAATTATAAACTGCAATAATAAAATTGAGACAAAAAATATAAACCCATAAGCGAGATAAGAAAAAGGAGAAAAACAAATGGCAAAGACAAAAAGAACTCAGACAACGTCAAAATCGCCAAAAGGCAAGGTAGAACCCCTGAAACCCAAATCAACAAGTAAGGAAGACGCTCTGGAGCGTGTAATCGCACAGATAGAAAAGCAATACGGCCAGGGCGCGATTATGCAGATGGACGAGCACTGCTACGCCAAAATCGAGGGCATACCCACCGGCTCATTATCACTTGATTTAGCCCTCGGCGGTGTAGGCATCCCGCGGGGCAGAGTTACCGAGTTGTTCGGGCCGGAGTCGTCCGGCAAAACGACACTGGCGCTTCACGTTATCGCCAGCGCTCAGCGGGCGGGGGGTATTGCGGCGTTCATCGATGCCGAACACGCCCTTGATACGACCTGGGCCAAAAGGCTCGGCGTAGATGTAAGCAGTTTGCTGGTCAGCCAGCCGGACACAGGCGAGCAGGCACTCGACATTGTTGAGATGCTGGTAAGGTCCAATTCCATCGATGTCATAATCGTTGATTCAGTCGCTGCACTGACGCCGAAAGCCGAGATCGAAGGCGAAATGGGTGACACGCACGTGGGACGCCAGGCAAGGTTAATGTCTCTGGCGATGCGCAAGCTGACCAGTATAATCAGCAAAAGCAAAACGTCCCTTGTTTTCATAAATCAAATCCGCATGAAAATCGGCGTTATGTTCGGCAATCCGGAAACCACACCCGGTGGAAGGGCGCTGAAATTTTACACCTCCGTGCGAATCGACCTGCGGCGGATAACAACCATAAAGGACGCCACCGGCGCCGTCGGCTCGAGAGTAAGGGCAAGGGTGGTAAAGAACAAAATCGCACCGCCTTTCCGCGATGCCGAGTTCGATATTATGTTCGACAGCGGAATCAGCTACGAAGGTGACTTGATCGATTTGGCGGCCGACTGTGATGTTGTCGATAAAAGCGGCGCCTGGCTGAACTATGGTGAAATACGACTTGGGCAGGGCAGAGAAAACGCCAAAAAATTCCTAATCGAAAACAAGGATTTGTGCGAGGAAATAAAACATAAAGTCCTCGTTGCCAAAGGCTTAATTGTTGAGACTGATGATTAATTAGCAGTTATTTCGAAAGGGTTATGTAAGGAAAACCGCTGAGTAATTATCTATGGAGTAAACGAAATACCAAATGTCAAGTGCAAAGCAAATAAGAAGCAGCTTTATAGACTTTTTCAAAAGCAAAGGTCATGAATTTGTCCCCAGCTCGCCCATAGTTCCCATCGGCGACCAGAGTCTGCTTTTTGCCAACGCGGGAATGAATCAATTCAAAGACATCTTCCTGGGCCTGAGCCCTCCTCAGTATCCGAGAGCAGCGAACACTCAAAAGTGCCTGCGTGTAAGCGGCAAGCACAACGACCTCGAAGAAGTTGGTAAAGACACTTATCATCACACGTTTTTCGAAATGTTAGGCAACTGGTCGTTCGATGATTATTTCAAGGCCGAGACAATCCAATGGGCCTGGGAGCTTTTCACCGGCGTTTGGGGAATCGAGCCGGAGCGCCTTTGGGCGACGGTTTTTGCCGGCGACCGGCGTGACGGTCTGCCTGAAGACGAAGAGGCAGCGAACTTATGGACCAAGGTAACCTCAATACCTGCCGAGAGGGTCCTTGCCTGTGGTAAAAAAGATAACTTCTGGGAGATGGGCGAGTCCGGTCCCTGCGGGCCGTGCAGCGAAATACACATCGACCTCGGTCCCGAGATGTGCGATATGAAAAATGTCCCGGGCCATAATTGCAAGGTCAACAGCGGCTGCGCAAGATACATCGAGTTATGGAACCTTGTCTTCATACAGTTCAATCGCCTGCCTGATGGCAAGCTAGTGCCTCTCAAGAGCAAATACGTTGACACCGGCGCGGGTCTCGAACGAATTGTGGCTGTGCTGCAGAACAAGCAGAGCAACTATGATACCGATTTATTTATGCCAATAATCGATTACACCAGCAGTATCACCGGGCACAAATATACGTCGAAGCTCGGTAACAAAACAGACAACGCTTTTAGAGTAATAGCCGACCATATTCGCTCGCTTGTCTTTTCGATAACCGACGGAGCGATTCCCTCCAACGAAGGCCGGGGATACGTGATTCGCCGCATACTCCGCCGGGCTTCGAGGTTTGGCAGAGAATTAGGAATGCACGAGCCGTTTTTGTCCAGGCTCGTTCCGGTAGTCGTCGATTGCCTGGGCGATACGTTCGGCGAGATAAAAGAAAGGGCCGACTACGTATCAACGGTAATCGAATCCGAGGAGGTGAGCTTCGGAAGAACGCTTGACAGGGGCATCGAAATTTTCAACGGCGCCGCTCAACGCGCACAAGAATCAATAAAGAAAATTATCAACGGCGAAGACGCTTTTCAACTATACGACACATTCGGCTTCCCGCTTGATTTGACCGAGCTTATGGCCAAGGAGCGCAACCTGAAGGTCGATACGGCCAGGTTTGACGAACTAATGGAAGCCCAGCGGCAGCGGGCAAGGGCGGCTCAAAAAAATGATTCACTCGCGGCGACACTGACAGATACCGAATTGCCGAAGACCGAAGATGTCCACAAATATCATAGCAATAGCTGCCAGAGCAAAGTAATCGGCTGGCTTGACGGCAACGGCTTCAAGGACCAGGGCAGCATCGAAGCCGGCGCAAAGGTCTGCCTGATTCTTGAGGAAACCTGCTTCTATGCCGAGGCGGGCGGCCAGGTCGGCGATTGCGGTGTTATAGAATCCACCACAGCGGATAAATCGGACAACGCTAAATTCGTAGTCGAAGACACCGCAAAAATAGCCAACTGTATTATTCATCGAGGTAAAGTTGTCGAAGGTTCTTTCGGCCCGGGCCAAAACGTAAAAGCAATCGTAAGCAAAGACAGGGACGCGATAAAGAAAAACCATACCGCGACCCATCTGCTCCAGTGGGCTTTGCAGCAGGTGCTCGGTAAAACCGCAGCGCAGCAGGGCAGTTTTGTCGGGCCGGACTATTTGAGATTCGACTTTACCTGTCCCAAGGCTCCGACCGCCGAAGAGCTGAAAAAGGTCGAAGAATTGGCAAGAGAAAAAATCATTGCCGACCTGCCCCTAACCTGGGTGGTAATGCCCAAAGAAAAGGCGCAACAAATGGGCGCAATGGCGCTGTTCGGTGAAAAGTATGGAAACGACGTCCGGGTGGTGGCTATCGGAGCAGAGGGTCAGGACCAAATCAACGAGGCCTTCAGCCGGGAATTCTGCGGCGGGACGCACGTTGACAGACTCGGAGCCATCGGCAATTTCAAGATAATCAAAGAAGAGAGCATCTCGACTGGCGTCCGCAGGATTACGGCACTGACGGGCTCGGGCCTTAACAGCTATTTCGAAAAGGCAAGCGACATTGTCGATGAGCTTTCGGCGATATTGAAGGTCCCTTCCGAAGGGCTGGTTGATAGAGTTAGCCAGTTGATAAAGGAAAATAAAAAACTTTCGAAGGAACTAAAGACGGCGGCAAGGGCGTCCGGGGCCGATGTTATGACCGAGGCAAAAGAGCTCCTTCAAAAATGCGAAAAAGTCGGCGAGACCTCCATAATAATCGGCAAGTTGCAGGGGGCACAGATCGAGCAGGCGCGAGAAGCCGTCGATATGCTCAAGAAGAAGGCGAAATCGGCAGCTATTGTTTTGGGCTTCGGCGACGGCGACAAGGCGACGCTGCTTGCGGGTATGACCGACGATGTTATTAAGAAAGGTCTAAAGGCCGGTGACATTGTCAGGGAAACAGCCCCTATAATCGGCGGCGGGGGCGGAGGCCGGCCCCAAATAGCACAGGCAGGCGGCAAAATTCCAAAAAAAATAGACGAAGCTCTCAAAAAAGCATCGGAACTGATAAAAGAAAAACTGGCGAGTGCTTAATCGCTTATTCTGATTTCAATGCTCCAGAAAGGCAGGATTGAAAGTGGGTGAGGCGGACCCTTTTGTTAGGTTTAACTGCGAAAACTGCGGCTATAAATCCACCGTCTCGGAAAGCTACGCGGGCAAGAATATTCGATGCCCCAACTGTTATTATATAATCTTCATCTCAAAGGCAGAGAGCACGAGCACAACACAAACCAGCTCCAGATATTCCGACTATGATTCGAGCCTTTTGAATATCCAGGAACAAAACATTCTCAAACATAAACAAATGACCGAATATATCGCCTCCGAGCAGGCCGGTGAATCCGAAGAGGAAGAAGAACCGCCAAAAGAAACCGATCCCGCCGCTCTGCGCAAAGCCCCCTGGTTAATAGATATATTTCTCTATCCTTTCAATAAGTCGGGCCTGAAGCATCTTGCGATTTTCATCTTAGTACCGCAGCTACTCAATATTATTGAGGGCATGCTTCCGAGCCTGCTTGCTTTTGTTTTCAGTGTTGCAGGTTTTTTTGTGCAGATCATCATTTTTCTGTATATTTACTGGTATCTCGTCGAATGCGTTCGCGAAAGCGCGGACGGCTGGGTACGAGCACCACTGGGATTTGGGGGGCTTCCCACTCTAAGAGATATGTTCGGGCAGGTGGTAAACATAATTGGCTGCTTCGCGGTTTTTTTGGGTCCGTTTGTTCTCTATAGGATAACAGCCGGGAAAATGAATATAATCTCCTGGTTTTTGCTGGGCTTTGCCGTTTTCCTTTATCCAATGGCTTTGTTGTCCGTTCTTATGCACGACTCAGGTCACGGTCTTAATTTTCGCACGTTCACTAAATCGATATCCAAAACATTCTACCCATATCTCGGTCTTATAATTTTATTCTTGGTACCGATCTTATTGATCCGGAAGATACCCGCACAAGAGCAGGAGTCACCATTTTCGAATATTATCTTTCGCTCTGT
Source organism: Phycisphaerae bacterium (assembly GCA_030667885.1). GTDB lineage: Bacteria > Planctomycetota > Phycisphaerae > Sedimentisphaerales > Anaerobacaceae > NIOZ-UU13. Next base: position 956 of record DAOUVA010000237.1, on the reverse strand, counting down.
TATTATCTATGCAGCATTTATTGGTGCCCACCTTTTGGGCAGGTTTTACTGGCGATATCAGGAAAAACTTAACTGGGACCTGGAAAGGTGATAAAAGTAGTTAAGGCTAATTTCGGTTGAATAAAATCGTTTCCAAAGCGTCTTATCTAACAGAGCGGTTTGATAGCATTGCCGGTTTAAGAGCTGAAAAAAGGGAGATTTAAAAGTGGATGATGCGGATTCTATAATAAAGTTTAGCTGTGAAAACTGCGGCCAGAAATTCAGCGTTCACAAAAACAACGCAGGCAAAAAAGGCAAATGCCCCAGGTGCAAGAATATCGTTATTGTTCCAGAACTTGAAAGTACAAACTCAACTTTAAGGCAAGGCAACTCCGAAGATTCGAAAATCAACTCGAAATATTCTGCATACGACTTATCTCTTTTGGCTATGCCGCATCAAGACCTGCCCCTTAGTCATACTGAGACCTCCGAAAGCAGTGACGAATATAATCAGGAGCTTGAAGAAGAAACATCGGACGAAACCACCACTTTGCGCAAGCTGCCATGGTTTGTCGACATGTTTCTTTATCCGATAAGCGCCTCGGGTCTGGTTAATCTGGCAATTCTTTCTTTTTTGCCTCGAATGTTGCCGCCGTTGGGCCATCTTAATTATTGGATGCACCCTCCCCTTTCACTGGGATTAATAGTAGTCTTCGTAGGATATTTGCTTTACTGCCTTTCAGATTATATTCGCTACAGTGCCGGCGGAAATCGACGCGCACCGGATATCGATTTGTCGCCGAGCGTACTACTCAACGCTGGGGAACTTATCTTGCCAATATTAAATACTTTTGTCTGCATTGCCGTCTGTGTCGGCCCATTATTAGCATATCTTATTATCACCAAACAGACAGATATAATCTTCTGGCTGCTGGTGACATACGGAGTTCTTTATTTGCCAATGTTACTACTGGCAG
>DAOUVA010000175.1 GCA_030667885.1 Phycisphaerae bacterium | reverse complement strand
ATGGCCAGTCTTTCGCACTTTACGCTCTTTCCGAATATTATCTGGCAAGCAAAAAACAGGAAGTTCTGGATTTTGCCATCCGGTTTTTTAATCTGCTGGAAGCGAAGTCTCACGATAAAGTGTACGGAGGCTACATAGAATTCTTTAATGAAGACTGGACGCCGGTCTCTGCTGCACAAAATTCTTACATGGGAACAGGGCCTCACTTGAAATTGATGAATACTCATCTGCATCTATTGGAGGCCATGACCACCTTTTATCGTGCCGGCAAACTTCCTCTTGCCCGCGAGCGCCTTTTGGAATTAATCAACATCGAAACCAATACGGTTGTGCGAAAAGATATCGGCGCATGTACAGACAAATACCAGCGCAACTGGACACCGAGGCTGGAAGGGGACTGAGCAAGAGTTTCCTATGGCCACGACATTGAGAATGTATGGTTGGTTATGGATGCCTGTAATGCAGCTAATGTGTCGAACTATCCTTTCTTCGATTTATACCGAACCTTGTTCAATTATTCGTTAAAGTACGGCTATGATGAAGCCAACGGCGGTTTCTATGACAGCGGCCCTTTTAACAGGCCTGCCGATAGACGCAGTAAGGTCTGGTGGGTCCAGTCCGAAGCAATTGTCAGTGCCTTGTATATGAATTGCCTGACAAAAAACTCAAAATATCTTTCCATCTTCGAAAAGACCGCCGACTATATCGAAAAGAATATGGTGGACTGGGAAAATGGCGAGTGGCACGCAAATATCACACCGGACGGAAAACGGCAGGGCGATAAAGCCAATCCGTGGAAAGCTGGTTACCATAATGGCCGGGCGATGATTGAATGTCTCGAAATATTAAAACAGTGGAAGAACTAACTGATTTGCTGAGCAAGACTTGCTGTAACTATCTGTTGGTTGGTTATAACCACTCAACAGGGTCCAGCTTGTAGTAATTCTTCAGCTCATCATAAAGTTCCGGATGTTTCTTTTTCATTTGTTTTGATTTCTCGAAAAATGTTTCAGTCGCCACTGCAAAAAACTCAGCCGGATTTGTAGCGCCGTATTTATTCATTACGGCCCTTCGGTGTTTTTTCTTTTTACTTTGCAGGGCTTCGTACTCCTTACTCAAAACACGGGCCCACGCGACATAGCTTGATCGATGCTCCAGGATCGGTGCTCCATCGCCTGTCCCGTCTTCCTGGTCTAATTGATGAGCGAATTCATGGAGTACTACATTTTGGGCGTCGGCGATATTCAAGGTTCCGCCTGTAACACTGTTCCATGCGAGAACAACCGGCCCGTTTTGCCACGACTCTCCGAGACGAACACTCTGCCCATCGATTGTAACCGTGCCGTTCGAGGATATTGTTTTGGCTGCATAAGTGTCGGGATATACCAGGATTGTACGAAGTTTTGGAAAGTAGTGTGCTTTTCGATTCAGCAATAACATATTCGCCTGGGCCGCGATTGTAACTCTAATCTCGTCCGTTATTTCCAGGCCGCCGCAACCTTCGAATTTTTTTTCAGCCAAGAAGACATTCACGAGGCCGCCAAGCTGCTCCTTAAATGAATCCGGAAGCCGATTATAAAGGGGTACGTTTTTTTGAACGATTTGCTTCCACTCTTCCGGAAACGGCATGGCTAACAAACGTTTTCGCTTTCTTTGGCGGGAAACTCGTTTGCTGACAAAAAATACCAGAACTAATCCGAATACTGCTGTTATGAGTTGTACGATAATCATTCTTATGTTATCTCCGGAGTTGACCCGCTGCCCCGGTTTTTTGGGGGCACTTAAATGTTATAGTTTTGTCCCGCAGAATTTGCAGTATTTGGCGTTCCGGTCATGCCCTTCGGCGCTGCAATTTGGACATGCCTGGCAGCTCGATTGTTTCGTATTTGCACGCGATAATTCCACGGTCATAATTCCTGTTGGAACGGCGATTATCGAATATCCTAAAATCATCACAATGGCAGCTAAAAATTGACCAGGTCCTGTTTCCGGCGATATGTCACCGTAACCGACTGTCGTAAGAGTTACGATAGCCCAATATACACTGCGTGGTATGCTGGTAAAACCGTTTTCCTCCTTTTCTATCACGTACATTAATGAACCTATGATTACGACCATGGTTAAAACCACAAAAAGAAATACAAGAATTTTTCTGCGGCTCGAGTACAAAGCCGTCTTTAGCACATTCGCCTCCTTGGTATGGTTACCGAGTTTCAATACTCTGAATATACGCAGTACTCTCAGAACTCTAACTACCAGCAGATAGCGGCTGCCGAAGAACAGCAAACTCAAATACGTGGGAAGTATCGCCAGCAAATCAACGATTCCGAAGAAGCTGACTGCATACCGAATCGGCTTTCCGACACAGAGCAGCCTAAAAATGTACTCGACCGTGAAAAGAATAGTGAAGAACCATTCAACAGCATACAGAAGTTCACCATGTTTTGCTCTGATTGAGCTGACGCTGTCGAGCATGATTGTAATGACGCTTAGCAAAATGCATATTATCAATACTATGTCAAACCATTTACCCGCCGGCGTATCTGCTTCGAAAATTATTTCAAACAGGATATCACGCCATCGACGATCGGATTTATTCTTGATAATTGTATTCATAATCTAACCTTTTATAAATTCTATAATTCCTGAAGACTCTGAGATGTACCTGCTCGCTTTGCATTTTGCCGGAACTCCTTTAGTTAAGAACATCAAGGACAATTACTCTTTCCTGATGCTTACCGATTCACATGTCTATCCTATTCTCTGAGGATGGATAATGCAAGAATTCGTCAAGTGTGAAAGAAGATGGGGACACAAAATAGTAGAAGTTGCGGGATAAATCTGGTAAAACAATATATCAAAAGTTTCGGATTGTTGCGAAAAGTTGTGTAAAAAACATCTTATTCAAGTGAAATTATTGAGAGGGTAACCGAAATGTCGAATTCGAAAAAATCTTCAACAGCCCATCGAGCAAAATCCCTCGGACGTCGTGAATTCATGGCGTGTCTTTCCGGCCTGGGATTTGGAAGTGCGGTTCTGTCTGAAGCTTTGTGGGCTCAGGTAGAAAACTCCACGGACAGGAAAATCACTAAAGAGATGCTTGCTGAAGCCGAGCGTTTCATTGGACTTGAATTTACTGATGAAGAGCGAGAGTTGATGGTCGATGGATTAAATGGCCGGTTAAAAAATTATGAACAGATTAGAGAAGTTTCTCTGGATAATAGTGTAGCCCCGGCCATTCAATTCAATCCTATTGTTTCCGGCGTTCAGCCCAGAGGCAAGCAAAAGACGATTAAGATAAGCAAGCCCGAAAGAAAAAAACTTACATCAGATCTGGAAGATGTTGCGTTTTGGACGGTTACAGACCTTGCAGGGCTGATTAAATCACGTAAAGTCAGTTCGGTAGAGTTGACAAAGATGTATCTTGAACGGCTGAAAAAATATGATGAAAAGCTCAAATGCGTTATCAGTCTGACGGAGGAGCTGGCTTATGAACAAGCCAGGCGCGCCGACAAAGAGATTGCGTCCGGTCGTTACCGCGGCCCTTTGCATGGGATTCCGTGGGGGGCTAAAGACCTGCTGGCAGTTAGAGGATATAAAACGACCTGGGGGGCTATGCCGTTTAAGGAACAGGTGCTTGACTACGATGCTTCGGTTGTCAAGCGGCTGGAAAAGGCCGGAGCTGTATTGATAGCGAAACTGACGCTGGGGGCTTTGGCAATGGGAGATGTCTGGTTCGGCGGCAAGACACGAAATCCGTGGAATCCGGAAAAAGGTTCGAGCGGTTCTTCTGCCGGGCCGGCTTCTGCTACCTCGGCGGGGCTTGTGGGATTCTCAATAGGTTCCGAGACACTCGGTTCGATTGTGTCACCTTGTACGGTCTGTGGTGTAACGGGTCTTCGACCGACGTTTGGACGAGTCAGTCGATACGGGGCGATGGCACTTAGCTGGAGCATGGACAAGCTCGGACCGATTTGCAGAAGTGTAGAGGATTGTGCACTGGTTTTTCATGCGATCCACGGCCCCGATGGCCTGGACCCGACGGTGCGCGAAGAGGCGGCTTTTAACTGGGACCCGGCTCAAAGCATAAAGAAACTGAAAATTGGATATCTTAAGAGCGATTTTGAAAAAGATCGCAAAGACGAAAAATGGAAAGCCAACGACCTTGCGACTTTGGATAAACTGCGTTCAATAGGTCTGGATTTGAGGGCTGTCGAATTGCCGGACCTCCCTGTTGGGGCCATGAGACTTGTTCTTGGAGTAGAAGCGGCGGCTGCGTTTGACGAGCTTACCCGAAGCAATCGTGATTCGCTGCTTGTCAGCCAGGGCAAAGGTTCCTGGCCTAATATATTCCGAACGGCACGGATGGTCACTGCGGTAGAGTATATCCAGGCTAATCGCCTGCGAACACTTTTGATAAAAGAGATGGACAAGCTGATGTCGGATATTGACGTCTATGTCGCTCCATCGTGGGTTGGGAATAATCTTGCTCTGACAAATCTTTCAGGGCACCCGACCGTTGTTGTCCCTAATGGATTCAATGATAAGAATGAGCCGACCAGCATTACTTTTACAGGCAGACTATTTGGCGAGACAGAGACTTTGCTGGTTGCTAAAGCGTACCAGGATGAGTCGGAAATCCATACAAAACATCCTGCTCTTTGATGGGAAGTCGGCTCAAGAGGATAAAGAATGCGAAGTTATTTTGTAGTAATTTTAATAATAGCGACCTTTATTGGTTTTGGACTGCATCAGCAAACTACAAGTGCCGCACTTGAAACAAATGCTAAGAAGGAGTTGCGGGATATTATTGGAGTGACACACGTCGATGGTAAGTACTTTTTGACGGACGAGGATTTTTTGAACGAGGGTGCGGAACAGATTTTAACCCTGGGCTCACGAGTAATTAAGGTTTGGTTTCACAATCCGCGCAAGTCGTATTCCTTTAACTCACAATGGCCTCAAATGAACAGCCTGGTTGAAATTGCACAGTCTAAATATTTTAGCAAACTGTTCGACAAGCCCTTCACCACTTACATTATGATGTGCTTTTCAGTTGGTAAAAATGCGGCCTACTGGAGAAGTGGTATTACCTCGGAGCAAAAACTCGATGAACAAAGGCAGTTTTACGAGCTGACCAAATACCTGTTAACTACGTATAAGGGAACCGAGAAGACCTTCATTTTGCAGCACTGGGAAGGTGACTGGCTGATTCGCGGCAATTATGACAGAAATGCTGACCCGACACCCAAAGCTATAAGCGGGATGATTGATTGGCTCAACGCACGACAAAAGGGGGTTAATCAGGCAAGAAAAGAAGTTGGGACAGAGGGCGTTTGGGTTTATCACGCAGCCGAGGTGAATCGTGTCGTCAGTACTATGAAGCAGGGCAGGCCGAATATGGTTGATAAGGTTTTGCCTCATACCGAATTGGATTTGGTTTCCTATTCGGCCTGGGATGCGACAGCGGAGTATTCTGAAAATTCACAGATTTTACGTGAGGCTCTGGATTTTATCGCAAAGAATATGCCGGACAGCGTCGAATTCGGAAATAGAAATGTATATCTGGGCGAGTTTGGAATGCCTGAGAACAAGTTTTCCCCTGAGAAAATCCAAAAAGTTATTCCCGGCGCAGTGGAGACTGCCTTAGGTTGGGGATGTCCCTATATAGTATATTGGCAACTGTACTGTAATGAGTTCAAAGACGACAAACAAAAGCCGCCGGTAAAAAGCAATGATGCCGTCAGGGGTTTTTGGCTTATACGGCCTGACGGCTCGAAGGCCTGGGCGTGGAATTATTTTTACGGACTCCTGAATTCGGATAGCTAAAAGAAGCATTAATATTTGAACCGCAGGTTTTCGGTATGTTTGCCGATGCGCATTTGCTTTGACTCTTTTTTCAGTTTTGCCCCTGCGATTGAAACATTCTCAAAGGTAATATCTTGGACATTATGTTCGGTATCGGCTCCCTCTAACTGTACGAGATAATCACCCGGCTGACCATCCAGGGTTATGTTTTTGAACAGCACGTTACGAATAAATCCGGGCACTTTATTTCGCATATACTGGTTTACTACCGGACGCAGGCGGATGAATTCTCTTTGGCCTTCGCCGTGCATTCGGATATTTTCAATCGTAATGTTCTCTAACCGCATATCTTCACCCGGTTCCAGCAGAAATGGTGTCATAGTGAAGTGAATAATATCGAGATTCCGAAATGTTATGTTGCGCATAAACGCTGCCCGGCTTTCGTGCCCGAGCAGAAAAATTCGGGCCCTGTCGCACCACAGAGTGGAGTTCTCTACGGTAATTCGTTCAACATTACTGTTTTCAGCGCTGAAGTCGAGCCCCTTAAGGGCAATACAATCGTCGTCGCTCCGGATGAAGCAATCGGTTATCAGCACATCCTGAGAGTTACATGGGTTGATGCCGTCATCGTTCTGTACTCTTGAGTTGCAAAGCTTCACATTTCGGACTGTTATGCGTTTACTGTTCTTCGGTACGATAGTCCAGTGGGAAGAGCCGCGCAGCGTGATACCGTTTATTTCGACATCGGAGCTGTTTCGAATCGCAATAAGGTTGCCCACCGGGCCTTTGCGCCACTGCCAGTCTGAACCGTCCAGAATCCCGCGTCCGCAAATTCGAATGTTGGCCCCTTTCACGAGCACCTCAGCCTTAACTACGGCCCCGCCGGCAAGATAGAGGATTTGGTTACTCTCCAGGACAATCTTCTCCGGCTTGTGCACTCCGGGCCCGAAGTAAACTACATTCTTGTCGCCGGCTTCGTATGAATCCGTCTCAATGGGATTTGCAAAGAGCAGCAGGGGGCCTTTCCTGCCGTCCGGTTCCACGCTGATCTTGAGCGGTCGATCAAGCGTTAGAGTCAGCGTGTTGTCATTCACCAGCGTTGGCTTGATACTGTACGACTGTGGCCGGATTACCACATTCCGAAGCGACCGTTTTGACGTAATGCGAACCACTACAGAGCCGGACATGTCAAAATTGGCAAACGAATATGAACCACCGTAGTCCCATCTCTTTCCCGCAAATGGTGGGTCGAGAACACGGGCCATGTACGTCTCAACCTTCTGATCTACTACCTGTACTTGATAATCACTCGACGAGGCTTCCCCAGCCGGAACAGGATAAGTAACTACCTTTCCTGCACTCGTCGCAGCACCCGGGCTGTAGCCGGAAAAAATTATCAAGGCTGCGATCAGCATTGCGACAAGCATTCTGACAGGATTAGTATCTGCTTTAATAGATTTACGTTGCGGTGTTTTAGAGGCCGTTTTCATAGTGTTTTTTCATCCTCGGATATGAATTGTCTTTAATGTTCATTCGATAACTAAGATATTTTATAGATGCTTTTTTAGCCAGCGTAATGTCACCTCCCACATTTCAGGTGTGTATGTGTGGCCAACGCCGGGGTACAAAATCCCGCGAAAGTTCTGGTTTTTTTCGTAACATTTGTAAAGATGTTTCTGGAAGGCATTTATTATTTTAACACCATCAGCCGGGGAGCCTCCATCCTTATCACCGGTTAGAGTCAGGTGCGGCCGTGGTGCAATCAAGCCAATCACTGATTCTGTGTCGATATATTCCTTTAACATATTAGGTACGTAATAGTATATTCCATGATCTTGGACCTTGCCCTGAGCAATTAGATTCTGATACCTTGTCAAACAGGCCACGCTTACAGCGACCTTGATGCGTTCGTCCAGCGCGGCAAGCCACCAGGTTCGTGTGGACCCCATACTCATGCCCATAGCGGCGATACGGTTGGAATCGACTTCCGGTCGCGAGACTAAATAGTTCAGTGCCAAAATATCATCACGTACCATCATGCCCCATAAAGTTCTGCCTTCCCACAGGAAGGTCTTGAACAGAGAAGCTTCGGTTTTGCCGCCTTCTTCCTTCTTGCCGGCCGGTCCCTGAAAGCGACGCTCACCGAATGCGTAAGCATCGATAGCCTGAACAACATAACCTTTTCTCGCCAGTTCCTCCCCTGTTGCAAAATCCAATTTTGAAAAAGCCTTGGTAAGTACCTCTTCTTTGCCCTGTTTGTACTTGCCGCCGTGATAGTGATTATAGAGTATCGCCAGTCTGCGACCTTTGTGACCGGCAGGAATCAGTATGTACCCATAGACCGTATCACCGACGCCGTTATCAAAAGTAAATCGCTCGAGT
>DAOUVA010000487.1 GCA_030667885.1 Phycisphaerae bacterium | reverse complement strand
TCGAACATATTCAATTGATAACACTCCATTGCAAATTTATTAACTGCAATATCTATAGGTATTCTGTATTTGCCGCTCCAGCAGGCCGTACAGTAGTGGTCGTCCGGCAATTTCGCACATCCAAGCAATCCTTCAAGCGACACATAGCCGACGCTGTCAACTTCAAGGAATTCCGCGATTTGTTTTATATCACGATTGTTTGCCAGCAGCTCCTCTTTGGTTGGAAAATCAATACCGTAAAAACAGGGAAACCTGATCGGAGGACAGCTCACACGCATGTGAATCTCTTTAGCACCGGCCTGGCGCATCGCCCTGATCTTGCCTCTGGTGGTCGTGCCGCGGACAATCGAGTCGTCCACTACCACAACCCGCTTTCCATCCACAACTTCGTTAATCACGGCCAGCTTGAGTTTGACTTCCAACTCTCTTAATTTCTGTTCCGGCGAGATAAAAGTTCTGCCTGAATAATGGCTTCTGACTAATCCCATATCGAAAGGTATTTTACTTTCTTCGGCGTATCCTATCCCCGCGGATGTCCCCGAGTCCGGCACGGGTATTACCACGTCGGCATCAACGGGATGTTCTTTTGCCAGTTGCCTGCCGAGATTCTTTCTGAACTCGTGAACGTTTTCACCGAAAAAGGTGCTGTTTTGTTTGGCGAAATAGATATGCTCGAATATACAGTGGGCCGGCGTTACAGTGCCCGGCTTAACGAAGAAACTGCTGTGCAGCCCGTCTTTATCCAGCCGAACGATTTCACCCGGCTCAACTTCACGAATGAATTTTGCGCCCATGACATCAAAGGCACACGTCTCACTGGCAATCACGTAAGCACCCTTGTCTGTCTGGCCTATAGATAAAGGCCTGATTCCATAAGGGTCCCTCGCCGCTTCAATACGGTCGGAAAATAAAAACAGCAGGCTATATGCACCCTGAAGATGGTTCAATACATGTCCCAGATGGTCGGGATTGCCGGCATGGCTCGGCTTGGCGAGTAAATGAATAATCACCTCGGTATCATTTGTGGACTTAAAAATACTGCCGTGAGCCTCATATTCGTCCCGCAATAATGACGCGTTTATAAGGTTGCCGTTATGCGCCACCGCCACCTGCCCCTGGGAGTACTCGGCCAAAAGGGGCTGACAATTCACGGCCGTGCTTGAGCCTGTCGTTGAATATCGAACATGACCGATTGCTGTCGGATTAGAAAGCTTGTCTAAAATGCCGCTGCCGGAACGAAATACCCTCCTGACCATACCCATATTTGCATAGCATTGAATCATTTCACCATTACTGGAGGCAATTCCCGCCGATTCCTGCCCGCGATGCTGAAGGCTGTGCAGGCCGAAATAGGTCTTATTAACCGCTTCGGGGTCTCCAAAAATGCCAAAAAGACCGCAGTTTTCTTTTTTGTCTGAAGCCATAAAAGGATTGTCAATTGTCAGGCGTGAATTGTCAATTGAAAACCAATAAATGAATTGCTTTTTTAACTCACTCGACTAAATTTTCTCTTTTTTATCCCATCACCCGAATTTCTAATCGGCTTTGGCCGGATACATGAATTCTGGTATTCGGTGGACCTTGCCCTCGGCGTTAACATGAGCCAAAATGGTCGAGCCCTCAGCAAGCAGCTCACCATCACTGCTGCGGGTGAGTCTGTAGCTGTGCTCAACTTTACCGGCAGTAACCGCTGAGCAATGTGTTTCCAGTTGCAGCTCCTGGTCATACATCGCAGGCCGGCGGTATTTTATACACAACTTGGCTACTACGAAGAATACCCCTGCCTGTTCGAGATCTTTGTATGCAATCCCGTTGGCCCGCAACAACTCCGTTCGCCCCATTTCAAACCAAACAGGATATACACTGTGGTGAATCACTCCTGCCTTGTCGGTTTCGGCATACCGCGGCACAATAGGTATCGTATGGCTTTGAACAGTCATTTGTTCCGGAAAATCCATATTAAATCCTGCTATACTATAAATTCATCCAGTGTTTTTCTATCTCTTCCAATGTCTTGCCCTTGGTCTCCGGCAGGAACCGCCAGACAAAACCAACCAGAACAACGCAGAAAATTCCATACAGCCAGAACGGAAAAGCATGATGAAACTTATCGAGCAACCATGTATTTTCGTCCATCATAGGAAACGTCTGAGAAACAAAGTAATTCGCCACCCACAGACACACCGTGGCAATGGCCATTGCCCGCCCGCGGATACGGGTCGGGAATATCTCCGACAGGATTACCCATGTTACAGGCCCGACCGAAAGCGCAAAGCAGGCTATATAACCCAGCATGAACAACAGAACCCACAAATCTGTCTTTTGGCAGTATGCCATTAAGCCCATCCCTAACAGCGAAAGCCCCATCCCCGCCGAGCCTATAATCATCAAAGGCTTTCGGCCAACTTTGTCCACCGTCCAGATGGCTATAATAGTAAAGCTAAGATTCACCACGCCAACCACTACGGTTTGAAGAAGAGCGGCATTGGTTCCGGACCCCATCTTCTTGAAAATCTCAGTCCCGAAGTAAAGGAAAACATTAATACCCGTAACCTGCTGCAAAACCGCCAGGGCGATGCCGATGACCAATACAATCTTCATACCCGGCTGAAACAGTTGTTTTATCGACCCGCTCTCGTGGGTAATAGCATCCTTGATTTCCGCCAGCTCGGTTTGAGCATATTGGGCACCATTAACACGGGTAAGAATTGCCAGCGCCTCGTCACTGCGATTTTGTTTGGTCAGCCAGCGGGGACTCTCCGGCACAAAGAACAGCAGCACCAATAGCAGTAACGCCGGCAGCGTCTCCGAACCAAACATCCACCGCCAGCCGGACTGCTGGTTCCACATCGTATCGCCCTGAAGAGAGATAAAATAATTCACAAAATATACAACCAGAAAACCGCTTACAATAGCAAACTGATTAACCGATACCATCCGCCCGCGAATCTTCGCAGGGCTTATCTCCGCAATATACATAGGTGAAGACATCGACGCCGCACCAACACCCAGACCGCCGATTATCCGGAAAATAATGAAAGCCGTAATACTTTTCGGCAGGGCGGTTCCAACCGCCGAGAT
>DAOUVA010000114.1 GCA_030667885.1 Phycisphaerae bacterium | reverse complement strand
GTTGCTCTGACCCGCCAGCATCCTTGCCTCGTCCTCGTTGATCATCAAACAGTCGATTTTTTTCAAAAGTGCTTTTAAATCATCCAGGTTATTTTCGATCCAGAGGTTCATCGTATCAACAGCGACAAACTCAGGCTCATCAATTTGTTCGAGCAATTGCTGCTGAAGGGCTGGCGCTGTGTTTGCAAGGAAAACGAATTTGCTGTCTTTAAATTCCCCGGGTACACTCGGCGGCGCCTCTGCGAGAACATTTAGTTCTGTAAAGTCCGTGGTTCTGTCGTCCATATTTTCATGATAAGTGCCTGCCCAGCGAAAGGTTTTGCTTTGCTTTCGGACCTCCAGGCCCGTAAGGTCAACGTCTCTGCCGGCAAAGACCTTTGCCAGATCAAACGGGCAATCTGCCCCGACAACACCTACGAACCGGACGGGCGCGAAGAAGCTTGCCGCCATACTGAAATAAATAGATGAGCCGCCGAGGCAGTTCTCACTCACACCGTAAGGCGTCTTGACTGTATCAATTCCTATAGAGCCGGTTACTAATAATGACATTCCCGTATTTTTCTCCTTTTAGTTTTCCGCCGCAAATTTTTTAAGTGTGATATCTATTCTGGCTAATGTGTTTTCTTTGCTCAGCATTTGGACCGATTCGAAGATAGGCAGGCTAACCGTGGTCCCGCAAATGGCTACACGCAAAGGCTGGGCGACTTTACCAAGGCCTACCTGCTTTTCCTCCGCCAACGAGCGCAGCATATCTTCGATCCCCTGCTCTGTTAACTGCTCCATCGCTGCGAGTTTTTCGCGCACGATTGCCAGAACCGCCAGTCCGTCACTTTTTAGCAGAACCTTCTTGACTGCTTTTTCATCATATTGAATTTCATTGTTGTCTAAAAAGAGAAATCTGCTTTTACGCTCCATATCAACTAAGGTTCTCGTTCCTTCGCAGAGTTTAATTATTTTTGAAAGAAGCTCGTCTTCCGCGGAATTTACCGGAGAGTTGACGGTCTTCAGGTAAGCTCTGAAATGCTCTAAGACTTTCTCAGGCGGCGTCATCTTGATATGTTCCATATTAAAAGACAGAAGCTTCTTTCGGTCGAACAGGCTGTTGGCTTTGCTCAGGCGAGAAAGGTCAAAAGATTCGATTAGTTCGCCAATCGGCATAATCTCGCGATTGTCACCCGGGTTCCAGCCCAAAAGGGCAAGAAAATTGACCATTGTTTCGGGCAGATAGCCGCTTTTGAAAAAATCGACAATATTAATTTCCGGCAGACCAATCCCGAGGTATTCGGCCATAGCATCAATAGCAGGCATATCAGGAGTGGCTTTGCCCTTAATAAAAGATTCAAGCTCTTCGGGCGCAATGCCGGCGACCTCGGTGAGCTTTCCGGCCTCGATTTCCTGCCTCGCCTTAATTGCATTGCGAAGGGTTTTTGGACGCTCGCGCTTGGAAAGTTTTCCTCCTGAATCACTGATGGTGACGGACATGTGGGCATACTTCGGCAGTTGGCTATCACCAAACAGGGCTTTCCATAGTGCTTGCTGGCCCGGCGTGTTCATAAGATGCTCCTGGCCGCGAATAACGTGCGTAATCTTCATTAAATAGTCATCAACCACGCAGGCAAAATTGTACGTTGGAAAGCCGTCGCTTTTCTGAATTATAAAATCGCCTATTTCACCAGGCGCGAATGTAATTTCGCCGCGGACAATATCAGTAATCTCCAAAGGCACATCCTGTGGCACGGCAAAGCGCACCGTTACGTCTCGGCCTTGAGCTTTTGCCTTTTCAACATCGCTTTCGCCAGGGAACTCTTGGGGGCGCGGATAAGAAAAGGACCTTTTTTGAGCTTCAGCTTCTTTGCGAAACGCATCAAGCTCATCGGTAGTATCGAAACAGTAATAGGCTTTGTTTTCTTCAAGCAGCTTCTTTATGTATTTGTCATAGATGTCCATTCGCTGAGATTGCAGATAAGGCCCGTTCGGTCCGCCTACTTCCGGGCCTTCGTCCCACTGGATTCCGAGCCAGCGTAGGTCGTCCATAACCTGCTGGGCCGCCGTCGGGGTGTTTCGTTTCTGGTCTGTGTCCTCGATGCGCAAAATAAATGTACCGCCCGCCTGTCTGGCACAGAGCCAGTTGAAAAGAGCTGTACGTGCTCCGCCGACGTGCAGATAACCCGTTGGCGATGGGGCAAAACGTGTTACGACCATTATAAACCTCTTTAATTCGGGAAAATTCGTAAAAAAGAAGCATAAGTTATACCGGTACTTTTGTCAAGAGTTATGGCTGAGAACCGGCATATTTGTACGGCCGGCAATTTAGATCAAAAACATTTACCTCTATCAATTTGTCGAGTAGTTTAGTATTTTAATAAAGCCAAACCTTCCGTTGAGTCTTGATGAAGGGATAGACAAATGTACCCACGAATCGGACCGGTGCCGACATATAGTATCCTGTATATCTTGAGTATCCTCAGTCATTTTCTGATTTGTTACTTTATCGCCAAACGGCTGGGACTCCGGCATCGTGTCTGGATTGTTGTCGGCATTTGCTATATGGAGGGTATGATCGTCGGAGCCAAGATACTGTACGATATCCAAAACGCACAGTTTGACCTCTGGGCCTTGTTGAGCATCAGGCACTATATGCAGGGGGGAGTGTGGGGCGGATTGCTGGCGTACTTTATTTTGGCCTTGCCGCTGGTATTGATTTTAGCCAAAAACAGACGTGCGGCACTTGACCTTGTTGCGATATCTGTTCCCGTCCCCTGGATATTTGCTAAACTTGGGTGTTTATTTAACGGCTGCTGTTATGGCAAAGCATCCTCTATTCCATGGGCGATAACTTTTCCCGAAGGCGCCAGGGGCGCACCGGCAGGTGTACCCCTGCACCCGACGCAGATTTACGAAATCATGGTTGTTGTCTGTATTCTCATAGTCTTCAAAAAATTGAAATATGAAAGATGGGCCGGGGCAATGCTTTTATGGTTCCTGGCCCTCTACGGAACGGGACGTGCGGCTACGGAATTTTTCAGGGGCGACTCCGACCAACACTTATTCGTAGGCCCCCTCACTTTATCACAGCTAATCTGTCTGATTGCAGCCGGCGCTTCGATAATCCTCCTTTTCCTCTGGCGACGCTTTGTTCGCAACGATGTACTGGACGAGTCAATGACTATATGATAAATTACCGTCATTGATAATGTTGAAGTATTGAATTTTTATAATTGGGAAGTATAAACCGTGGAAACACCGAACAAAGAAGAAAGTATTAATCTTGATTTTATTCGCCAGATTGTAGCCGAAGACCTGAAAACCGGCAAATGGGACGGTCGTGTTGTAACACGATTTCCACCGGAACCAAACGGCTATCTGCATATCGGGCACGCCAAGAGCATCTGTCTGAACTTCGGCATCGCCGCCGAAAATAAGGGCGGCCTCTGCCATTTACGTTTTGACGACACCAATCCAATCAAGGAAGAACAGGAATATATCGATTCCATAATAGAAGACGTTCGCTGGCTTGGCTGGGAATGGAACGAGCATCTGTATTACGCCTCGGACTACTTCGAGCAAATGTACGAATATGCTCTTGAGCTTATTAGAAAGGGCAGCGCCTACGTCTGTGACCTGACAGCCGAGCAGACAAGAGAATATCGAGGCATTCTGACCGAGCCGGGAAAGGACAGTCCCTATCGCGGCCGTTCTGTCGAAGAAAATCTCGACCTCTTCGAGAGGATGAAGAAAGGCGAATTTCCGGATGGCTTGCGCACCCTGCGGGCTAAAATCGATATGTCAGCTCCCAACTTTAATATGCGAGACCCTGTTATGTATCGAATCCTGCACGCGGCGCATCCCCGCACCGGCGATAAATGGTGCATCTATCCGATGTATGACTGGGCCCACGGGCTTGAAGATTCCGTCGAAAAAATTACACATTCTATTTGTACCCTGGAGTTCGAGAACCATCGCCCCCTGTATGACTGGTTCCTTGACGAGCTGGGGGCATATCACCCACAACAGATAGAGTTTGCCCGTCTGAATCTGACCTATACCGTTATGAGCAAACGAAAGCTGCTGCAACTCGTCCGGGAAAACCACGTCAGCGGCTGGGACGACCCGCGAATGCCGACCATCTCAGGCCTGCGAAGGAGAGGCTACTCATCGAAAGCCATTCGGGAATTCTGCAGACGCATCGGAGTCAACAAATTCAACAGTACAGTCGATATCGCACTGCTGGAACATTGCCTGCGGACAGATTTAAACAAGACCTCGCCTCGCGTGATGGCCGTGCTAAAACCGCTCAAGGTGGTCATTGATAATTACCCGCAAGGTCAGGTCGAAGAGCTTGAAGCCATTAACAATCCCGAGGATCCAAGCGCCGGCACTCGAAAAGTCCCGTTCTCAAGGGAGCTGTATATCGAGCAGGATGATTTTATGGCCGAGCCTGTGAAGAAATTTTACCGCTTGGCGCCAGGCCGGGAGGTCCGTCTGAGATATGCGTATTTCATCACCTGCACGGATGTAATTAAGGACCAGAACGGCCAAATCGTCGAGCTGCACTGCACTTATGACCCTGCCACACGCGGCGGAGATGCTCCCGATGGGCGAAAGGTCAAGTCAACGCTCCACTGGGTTTCAGCCGACCATGCGCTCGAAACACAGGTTCGATTGTATGACCATTTGTTCACAAAGGAAAATCCCGAGCAGACAGCCGAAGGTGAGGATTTCAAATCCAATCTGAACCCGGACTCATGCCAGGTCCTCAATTCCTGCCGGATTGAGCCGTCTCTAACAGGTGCTGAACCCCTCAGCAGATACCAGTTCGAAAGATTGGGATATTTTTGTGTTGACCCGGATAGCTCCGATGGCAAACTGATATTTAATCGAACGGTAGGCTTGCGTGACACGTGGGCCAAAATACAAAAAGCCCGCAAGAAAAATTAAGTCAATTGTAACTTCAACCAAAAAGTTCCGCAAATTTCTCTTCTATATCAGGGTGTTCGCAAAGCGTCTGGCCGATCAGGACCGCCCTTACACCGACAGACTTTAGTTTTTCTACGTCGGCCCGAGTCTTTATCCCGCTTTCAGCGACAAGCTCATTTTTGTCGTCTATAAATTCAGCTAATCGGCTGGTCGTATTCAAATCGACCTGCATCGTTGTCAGGTTGCGGTTGTTGATTCCGAGAACGCTGTATCCTTTTTTAGGAAAACCAATCATGCTTCGAACAGCCATTAACGTATCGGCATGGTGGACTTCGAGAAGGACCGTTAAAGTCAGCTCGGCCGCTAATATCATCATGTCCATCAGTTCGCCGGGCTTTAGTGCTTCTGCTATTAACAGTATCGCGTCGGCGCCGGCGGCGCGGGCTTCATAAACCTGCCAGGGCTCGATGATAAAATCCTTTCGCAAAACGGGTAAATCTACCGCTTCGCGTATCTGATTTATATATTCGAGACGGCCCTGAAAATACTTTTCGTCCGTAAGAACGCTGATCGCGTCGGCGCCGCATTTCTTATAAGTTTGTGCTATCGCCACAGGCTCGAAATCCTCGCGTATGACCCCCGCCGATGGTGAGGCCTTTTTGACCTCTGCGATAACGTTTATGCCCCGCCTGTTGGATTTGGTGATGGCCTTGTAGAAGTTCCGGCACTTCGGCATTGCGCGGACCTGTTCTTTGAGCTCCTCAAGACTTGTCTTTTCTTTTCGAGAGCGCACTTCATGCCTTTTGTCGGCGATTATCTTGTCTAATATGTTTGCCAATGTACTTACCCTGCGACCTTGACATAACCCATACGAAGCTCATTAAGGGTATTGGACAGGACCGTTTCTTCCTCTGGAGTTAAATTGCCTTTGGTTTTTTCCTGGATGGTTTCGAGTATATCGATATGGTATTTTGCCATCTCCAGGTCCGGCTCCTTTTCTTCCTGACCCTTAACATGCAGCAGGCCCAATGCGAACAGTGACTGTGTCGTGAGCATGCTGACTAAGGCCGCAAAATTACCTTCCGGTAAAGGCCCCCGGGCATCCTTTACTTCCTGCTTCTTTTCCTCCTCGGCTTCTTCCTGGGCCGCTAATATCTCCTTTTCTTTTTGCGCCTCGGCTTTCCAATCCTCATCGACTATGATTTTTTTCTCTTCTTTCTTTTCCTCTTTGGCCATAGCTTAAACCCTCTGAATATTCTTGTTATCTTCGATATTTTTTCATGCTTCTATCGACATCACGTTTTTGGTCGCGTTCGGTAATCGTTGTTCTTTTATCGTATTGCCTTTTACCTTTGGCCAAAGCCAGTTCTATTTTTGCGTAGCCCCTGTCGTTGAAGTAAATTCGCAGAGGAACAAAGGTAAAACCGCGCTGTTCGAGCTTTGTTCTTATTTTGTATATTTGTGATTTATGCAGCAATAGTTTTCTTTTTCTCGTCGGTTCATGCTGGTTGACCCCCGCCTGCTGGTACTGCGCAATTGATGCGCCGACGAGCCAGCATTGCCCGCTGTCGATTCGCGCGTACGAACCGTTCAGGTCGGCCGTACCGGTCCGCAGTGACTTGACCTCGCTGCCGAGCAGTCCAAGCCCGGCCTCGAACTTCTCGACAAGCTCGAAGTTCCTGTAGGCCTTTTTATTAACTGCCACAGGGCCTTCTTTCTGTTTGTCCTTTTGTGATTTAGCTGCCATTCCGACTATCATAGCGAAAGGAAAGGATTTTTGCAAGAACAGCCCTGCGGGCATACTCTCTCGGGAGAAAAAAATAAAAAAGCGGCCTTATGCGATTGTGCATAAGGCCGCTTGTATACAACCGAAGCAGGAATAATCTGTGCTCTATCTGGCTTCTCAGCTAATACGGCGTTATATCAACGACCGTATTGAGATACCATCTTAGAAATCACGCACGACTACTCCGTCTTTGCTTACATTATACTGGTCCGAGTTGCTGACCTTCAGGTTATAAACATTGCCGACGAAAGGCATTGCTCTTTTTACAACACTCTTGATGGTAACTGTGCCGTTTTGTGATTTCAGCTTCATACCACTTTCCAGGTTCTGGGCGTTAATCCATTTTCCTGAATCAAGCTTGAAGCAGTGTGCCTCCACGACGCTGATTTTGTTGCCGTTTTCGAGTGTTATATCGCGGCATTCGAAGGAGCCCTGATGCTCTTCGAGTTTCTCTAAGCTCGCTGATGCAAGACAATTGGATTTGCCGATTGTCTGGCCTGCGACTGCTTTCGAGATTTCCACTGTTGCGCCATCTACCCATACGAGGGTATCAGCAAGGAAGCATCCTCTGCCCTTGGGTGCAACTGTTCCGCCTGGACCATCAATTACGAGGAATGAATCCGTCCTGGTAGTCGGCGCACTGACATTAGCTTGCGGGTAACCGCCTCGACGGAGATCTCCAGTACCATCATCCCAGGTGTAAATGTTGTCATCGTTGATGGCGCAGAAAGCTACTTTTTCAAAGGCCACGTGGATGTCCATAAACAGTACGTTTTGTCCATCTTCCTGGTGAGCAATCGCGTTTCCGAGATTGGTATATTCTTTACCGCCATCAGGATTGAATGTATTCAGCACGTCTTGAGTTTTGCCTTCTGCCGATGGGGAGGTCATCCAGGGGTTCCGGTCCGCTGCTACTGCCATACCTGGTTCGCTTGATGTAGTCAGAGCGTACAGGGCGTAAGGCATATGATAGGAATAGCTGCAGTGCTCATTGCCGCTCTCACCGCCGGGGCCGAAGTCCCAGAGGTCGATAAGATCATAGCCGCCTGCATCGTAATCGACCGGCTTAAACTCATTGGTCCCGGAATCACCCTTGCAGACGAATGACTTGGGCGTTACCTCGGCATACTTGACCAGAAGATAAAAACTGGACGAGATGGTGGCTGAACCGCCGGCGCCGGCGTTGTCTATGCCGTAAGCCGTGAAGCGGTTATCGGCCATCCAGCCTTGGGGACCGCCACCTAATTGACTGTTCCAGGTGCTGGCTCTGCCGCCGGCTCGCGGGAACTCATCGTCGTAATCATTGCTGTAGATAAGCATTGCCTTGCCGATACCGGACAAATTCGTCCCGCAGACCATACGGAAGGCAATCTGCCTTACTCTGGCCAGCGCTGGCATCAGGATACCCATCAACAGAGCGATGATCGCGATGACGACCAGCAACTCAACTAATGTAAAACCTTTTTTCCTCATTTTTGTTCTCCTTTTCCGTTTTGAGATTCGCAATATAAGACCGTTTTTAAATACGCTTCGGTTTACTTTGTAATTTATAAATGCTTACTGCCACATGAATGCCGGACACTAAACACTCTTCCTTCCGTTGGCGAATCTCATCGAGTTAATGTTATTGATTTAAAAACGGCCAGTCCAACCTGGTTAAACCATATGTTAAAACAGACTTTATACGCTTGTATTTACATACTTTCAGTTATAGAAGCTAATTCGAGGTACCCAGCCAAACCGTTAAATGCCTCTTCAATATGCCTCATCCTGACAGGTTGGTTTTTCGATATGAAATTTCGAACCAAATATGATGACGGTTTTTTATTATGATAACAGTACTTTCCAAACCTACCTGTTTCAACTATAATCGTAACACAGGGTAGCCTCCCTGTCAAATAAATTTCGGCGAATTTTGCTGCTTTCTTGATAAAAAATTAAAAATAGT
The DNA here is from genome assembly GCA_030667885.1 of Phycisphaerae bacterium. GTDB lineage: Bacteria > Planctomycetota > Phycisphaerae > Sedimentisphaerales > Anaerobacaceae > NIOZ-UU13. The sequence goes on along the minus strand of DAOUVA010000114.1, from coordinate 1,386 downwards.
GTAATATCCCTGTTTTTAGCTCGAAATCATGGATGTGGGTACTCAACAAATGTACGAAGATATAAAAAATGTGCTCAAAAAGCACCGCCAGAGCCATCTTTTGGCATTCTGGGACCAGTTGGATACAGCTCAAAGACAGCATTTGCTTTCGCAAATACGCCAGCTTAACCTTGCGAAAATAGATTGTTGGGTGGCTGATTATGTCAAAAAACCTGCTTCTGAGGCTATCAGCCAAGATTTGCTTCCAGCTCCTTTTTATAGCATTGAGCCGTCCGATAATGAGCAAAGGCGAAAATACACCGAAGCTGTTAAATTGGGTAAAGACCTGATACGACAGGGAAAAGTTGCTGCGTTTGTCGTCGCGGGCGGACAGGGAACAAGACTCGGATTCAACGGCCCGAAGGGTGATTTTCCCATCAGCCCCGTCAAAAATAAAACACTGTTTCAAATCTTTGCCGAATACATCGCAGCTGCTTCAAGAAAATACAATACCGTCTGCCCATGGTATATAATGACCAGTCCCTTGAACCACGCTACGACCGAGGAGATTTTTCGCTCGAATAACTATTACGGTCTGGACGAAAAGAATGTTTTTATATTCCAGCAGGGCACAATGCCCAATTTCAGCCCCGACGGCAAGGTCCTGATGGCGGACAAAGCCAACCTGAGCTGCTCACCAGATGGACACGGTGGAAGCCTTAAGGCACTTTACCAAAGCGGGGCGATAGAAGATATGAAAACACGAGGCGTCGAATTTATCAGCTACTTTCAGGTAGATAATCCTCTGATAAATATTTTCGACCCTCTCTTTATCGGACTGCACGCCCTCGACAAAGCCGAGATGTCTTCAAGAGCGGTTATTAAAACCGAACCATTTGAAAAGGTCGGAAATTTCTGTTTGGCCCAAGGCAGGCTGAACATCATAGAATACAGCGATTTGCCTGACGAGCTGGCCGAAAAAAGAAACCAGGACGGCTCATTGACCTTTAAACTCGGCAGTATCGCTATCCACATCATAAACCGCGCCTTCACCGAAAGACTGAACGCCGATGGTTTTTCTTTGCCCCTGCACAGGGCGCTTAAAAAGATTCCGCACATCAATGAGCGAGGAGAACCTCTCGAACTTGCTGAGCCGAACGGTGTAAAACTGGAGAGCTTTGTTTTTGACGCAGTACCGCTGGCCTCGAAGTCGATAATCTTAGAGACACTCCGGCCTGAAGAATTTGCGCCCACAAAAAACGCCATGGGTGTTGACAGCGTTGAAACCACCAGAAAAATGATGGTTGCCCGCGCTGCGTCCTGGCTCGAATCGGCAGGCCTGAACGTTCCGAAAAAGCCGGATGGTTCGATTGATTGTCTAATTGAAATCGCCCCGGGCTTTGCGCT
>DAOUVA010000004.1 GCA_030667885.1 Phycisphaerae bacterium | reverse complement strand
TTCGCTACTTCACGAAAACGGCTTTTAAGCTGTTTAAAGTTTTGCAGGTATGTAAGCTCCCTGTGACCGGGTGTAATCCAGGTTGCTATGCGATTGATGCCAAATTGTCTCAAAAAAGCCGCCTGTCTGGGCAGCCGTGCCATATCTGCCTTAAATCGCTCCTCATCTCTTCGAAACTCGACGGGAAGACCAGATGTGCCGTATCTAATGCCCTTTTCTTTCATTAATTCCAACCAATCGCGAATTTCCGAGGTAGATTTGTTTTGAAATTCACCAGGGCTGGGAGTAATGCTGTCAAATCCATACTTAACTGCATACTCCAATGCTTGCCGCTGATTAGCCTTGACGCCGATGTGACCGGGCCCCAGGTTCTTGTAGAATTTGACTTTATTGTTCTCTGATGCCTTAGCGGATGGCTTGATATAATGGAGCGCTACAGCCGCGGTAATCGCCGACCGACAAAACATACGTCTCGAGATAGCTTTGGATTGTTTTATTTTCGGCTCATCCATAATAGTTCCTCCAATTACAATTTCTAAGTAAGTTAAATCCTTAAATAAGCAACGACCTACATTTTCTTATCTGAAAAGCAAAAAAAGCGTAACGTATAAGACGGTAGGGGTCAAACTAAATCGATGTTTTCAAAATAAGGCTTAAATCTGTTAGATTAGAGTGGAAAGTCTTGAAACGAAAACGGTTCTTGAAACTAAACAAGATAACAGTAAGATAATCAGCGGAACTGAAATCATATTTTGACTTATAAAGAGTTTTTGCTTTATTCGTACTGACGACAACAGAACGTATAATCAACTAAAGGGATAATTGAACCATGAAATACCGTGCGATATTTTTGTTTTTTCGGTGCTGTGGATTTTCACTTCTGGTGGCTATGTCGTTATTCGGTGATCTGAATGCTGTTGCCAGGCAGATTCCCTGGGAGCCTGTCGGTCTATCAGGGGGAGGCGGAATGTTTTCACCAGCTATTTCTCCGGCGGACAGTAATCTGATGATGCTCAACTGCGATATGAGCGCAGCTTACATTTCCGAGGACGGCGGTCGAAACTGGCGTATGATTAACCATGCGCAACTCAGAACTGATACGAGATGCCGACCGGGCTTCCATCCATCCAATCCCGACATTATTTACGCTTCATCAAGGGGTCGACTGCGAATCAGCCGCGACCGTGGGAAGACTTTTACGCCTATCGGTAATCTCAGGGAGTCGCTATATGGTGAAATTGCGATAAATCCATCCGACCCAAACATCATGCTTGTTGGAACTCGTAACAACAAATGCTGGTTATCACGAAACGCAGGTGTAACATGGACAGCATGTAATGGACCCACTGACCAGGTGATAGGATTCCATTTTGACCGTACTAACGAAGGCCGCGTTATGTTCGCTGCAACAAATAAGGGCATCTGGCGATCTGACGACGGGGGACAGAAATGGGTGGAAAAGACAAACGGCCTGCCATGGAAGGAGATACAGGGATTCGCTGGTGCTTCAAATTCGAAAGACAACCTCATATTGCTTTATTGTACCATAACCAGCAAAGATGAGAACGGAGCCTTTGAAGGTGGTATCTATCGTTCACGAGATCGCGGAAAGACCTGGCAACAGGCCATGGGGCGTGGAATTAACACGGATACAAAAAAAGCCGATCAATGGGCTTATGGTTCTGTCGCTCAATACAAACAGCTTCTCACAACTGATACGAATCCACTCACTGTGTATGCCATGAACACAAGTACAGGATTCCATCCACCTCATCATGATACAGTGTATCGAAGCGATGACGGGGGCCAGACCTGGCGCGACACGTACTTCATGGACCCGCGTTTCAAACGATACAACGTTGCTCCCAACTACTTTACCGCTTCCACGGGACAGTCTTTCAAGGGAGGTGATGCGCCATTCGGAGTTGCTATATGCAACACCGACCCCAACAGGTTGATTCTATTAAGGAGTCAATGCTATATTACACATAATGGCGGTGATACGTGGTTCAACGGTCATACTTATCCCGCTGCCGGCCAGGAGCCCAAACCGGGCTGTGAATGGGTATGTAACGGCCTGGTAGTCACTACTACATGGCATTACTATATAGACCCCTTTGAAGCAAATCGGCATTACATTGCTTATACAGATATCGGCTTGGCGCGGTCCATCAACGGCGGCAAGACGTGGATATGGTGGGATAAGAACTCATGGGCGCCATGGAGGAACACCTGTTATGAGATTGCTTTCGATCCGGCTATACCCGGTAAGATGTGGGGTGCGTTCTCCAATGTTCACGATATTCCCAACGACAATATCATTTCCGAACGTCACGGCCACGACCGTCCCGGCGGGGTGTGCATCTCACGTGACTTCGGAGTTTCGTGGAAGCACGAGGCTCAGGGTATTCCGGCCAGAGCGGTGACCTCCATCGTACTCGACCCCGGGAGTCCTAAAAATTCACGAACGCTTTATGCCGGTGTGTTCATGGAAGGTGTGTACAAATCAACCGATGACGGTAAAACATGGGCACTGAAGAAAAACGGCCTTGGCCACACGCAGAACATGCGAGTTTCCCGTGTGAGTTTGCACAACGACGGTACACTTTTTGCGATGATATGCGCCAAACGTTCGGCTTATGGAAAGCCGCTCATGAGTGAAGGTGTAGGATTGTACCGGTCCAGGGACGGCGCAGAGACCTGGGAAAAGGTCAATACATCCCAGCTATTTTTGTACCCCAAGGACTTTTCGGTCCATCCGGAGGATAGCAATATAATTCTTATCGGCACCTGTGATTCGAGCCGGCAGGATGAGACTGGGGGATTGTACTGCTCAGAAAATGGTGGAAAAACATGGAGACGTATTGGCCGCAAAGCACGTCAGACCTTCGGCGGATACTTTCACCCGCAATACAAGGGCTGGATATACATGACTCTTACTGAAGGAGCGCCTGGTGCCGGCCTGTGGCTCACACGGGACAATGGGCGGACATGGAAAGCTTTCGATGAATTACCGTTCTCGAATATTCAGAGAGTGGTATTTGACCCATCAGATAATGATCTGATGTATATCACTACTTTCGGGGGCAGCGTATGGCGGGGACCAATCGTGCCGCATGAGAATTAGTCCGATTCCTGACGTCTTAAATATGAACAATACATCATATTGACGCTATACTATATAACAGCTATAATGTTTTAGGAATGAAATCCGCTTGGATAATATAATTCAAGATTTTAATCTACCGTTCGTTGAGTAGATATAATATGGTTTATCTCTTTAGGTACATGTTGCACCATAGCCGTCTTTTTTTGATGGCGGCTTGTATTGTTTTTATGCTTGGCAGGAGCCAGGCCGCACACGCCGAAGATATTGACGTAGCACGCAAACAATTTAAGACTGGTCAATATAAAAAATGCCTTGAGCTAACGCGAAAAGCCATTGAAGACAGCAGTTACAGAAGCAGAAGACACTTGTGGATTCTGATGATCGAGTCGCTGATGGCACAGGGTCAATATGATGAAGCCGCAAAAGAAGTTGACTTAGCTCTGCTTCGTTATCCGATGAGTTCTCGCTTATTAAAGCTTGGCCATAAGGCACATCTATACTGCGGCCAAACTAATCGTGCTTCCGAAATGCTTAACAAAATCTACCGCTATGGAGGCTCGTTCAAAATAGAATTCTGGGATCCGCCGGACCTGGTGGCTCTTGGAGAAACGTTGCTGCTGCTCGGTTCCGAGCCACGGATTATTCTCGAACAGCTTTTTAACCGTGCCTCAAGAATTGACCCCAACTGCCGTGAAGCCTATCTCGCCGCGGCAACGCTGGCACTGGATAAGCAGGATTACGATTTGGCCGCCAGTCAGTATCGAAAAGCTCTCGAACGGTTCGGCGACGACCCGGACATGCATTGTGGTTTGGCTAAGGCATTTTACCATAGTGATAGGAATCTAATGATCAAATCATTAGATGCGGCTATTTTTATAAATCCAAACCATGTGCCTTCACTGTTGCTTTTGGCCGAACATCAAATCGATTGCGAAGACTACGCTTCCGCGAGCAAATTGCTTGATCAGGCTGTGGCTGTTAATCCGTGGCACTCAGAGACCTGGGCTTTGCGTGCGGTTATATCTCATCTGGGCAATGACCCGAATGAAGTCAAGAACTGCCGCACTAATGCGCTGAAATATTGGCCGAAAAATCCGATAGTGGATTATCTGATCGGCAGAAAGTTGTCCCAGAAATATCGTTTTGCAGAGGGAGCAGCATATCAGCGTCAGGCATTGCAATTCGACCCGAAATATCTTTCAGCAAAGATACAGTTGACAGAAGACCTGCTTCGTCTGGGCGATGAATCAAAAGGATGGACTCTTGCTGAGGAGGTTTACAAAGCCGACCAGTACAATGTCCTGGCTTACAATCTTGTCAATCTGCGCGATAATATGTCCAAATTCAAGACTCTCGATAAGGACGGATTCATCATTCGAATGGACGAGCTTGAAGAGGCGGTGTACGGTAAAAGGGTCTTGAAATTGTTACAGGAGGCCAAATCCCAACTATGTCAAAAATACGGCTTTGAATTAAGTGACTCCGTTACATTAGAGTTGTTCCCTAATCAGCAGGATTTCGCCGTGCGTACCTTTGGCATGCCCGGCGGGGACGGTTTCCTCGGTGTATGTTTTGGCAATGTAATTACCGCAAACAGCCCCAGGGCTTCCAGAGCATTAAACTGGGAGTCAACCTTGTGGCACGAGTTTTGTCACGTAGTCACACTCAATCTGACACATAACAAGATGCCGCGCTGGCTCAGTGAAGGTATTTCCGTATATGAAGAAATACAGCGCAATCCCGCCTGGGGTCAACACATGAATTCAGAGTATCGTAAAATGATACTCGCAGGAGAGTTGGTACCGATTAGCAGGCTAAGCAGTGCATTTCTGAGTCCGCCTACACCAATGCACTTGCAGTTTGCCTACTATGAATCCTCACTTGTGGTGGAGTTTCTTGTCGATAAGTTTGGCCTTGCATCTCTAAAAGACATTCTTGCGGATTTGGCCAAAGGCGAAGATATCAACGCTGTCATCTCCCAGAGGATGGCTCCGATCGATAAAATCGAAAAGCAATTTGAGGCCTTTGCTCGAAAGCAAGCCGAGGATTTTACAAATAATGTTGACTGGTCTGAGCCGGAGACCGGACAAGTCGATCTTTCTGACCCTGAGGCACTGGCAGATTGGCTGCAAAAGCATCCAAACAGTTTTTGGGCACTTACACTGCGTGCCAACCATCTTTTGGAAGAAGAAAACTGGCAGCAGGCACAAATACTGCTCAAGAAGTTAATCTCTCTTTATCCCAACTATACCGGCGAAGGAAATGCTTATAGTCTTCTTGCACAGATATATCGCAAACTCGACGAGACCGAACAGGAACGCCTGACGCTCAACAAGTTAGCTACGGCCTCAGCTAATGCTGTTGAGGCTTATTGGCGCCTCATGGAAATCGCTATGGAGCAAAAGGATTGGCCTGCGATCCTTGAAAATGGAAACAAATATATGGCGGTCTATCCAATGCTTGGAACGGTTCATTGGCAGATGGGCCGGGCCAATGAAGAACTCGGTCACAACGAACAGGCTATTGATTCTTACAAGCGTCTGCTTTTGCTGGATCCCCCGGACCCCGCGGATATCAACTATCGCCTGGCTAAATTGTTTCAGGATAAGGACCGTGTAACTGCAAAGCGATATGTGCTTGAAGCCCTGGCTGATGCGCCGCGTTTTCGCCAGGCACATAGTTTATTGTTGAAAATCATCAGCGATACCAGCTCCGATTCATCGGATTCCGAGTCCACACCAAATAACCAGGATGATCTTTCGGCAAATCAGGAGGACACACCGTGACAAAAGCAAAATGGTTTTTTATTCTGTTCATGGTGGCGTGTGCTGGTGTGAGCCTGGTGTTCGCACAGAGATATTACAATCGACGATCTTCTCCTCGAAGGGGTGTGCCGGACTGGGAATCCGACAAAGAATTTTCTAATGATGTCTTCACGTTTGTGCGAATTCAATATTCGTCCGGATACGGTGGACGGGGTTATAGAGGTGGATATGGCCGCGGCTCTCGCGGCGGAAGCTGGGCAACGGACTATCCCGACAGCGATTTGAACTTCTCTTTCCGTCTGCAACAATTGACTTCGATGGAAGTTAATCCTGACGGGTTGGTACTCGAACTGACGAATCCGAAACTCTTGGATTACCCTTTCATCTACATTGTTGAGCCTGGCAGTCTGGTCTTCAGTGAAGAGGAGGTAAAGATTCTCCGCAACTATCTTTTGAACGGTGGATTTCTTATGGTTGATGATTTTTGGGGTGAGGATGAGTGGTATAATTTATATTATGAGATGAAGCGTGTTTTTCCCAATCGTGAACCGGTTGAGCTGAGGTTGGATCATCCGATATTCCATGCCGTATTTGATCTCAAGGAAAAACCGCAAATTCCCAGCATCGGCGCTGCTATACAGGGCCGTGATTATGGTATCACCTGGGAGCGGGAAGACGCACAAATTCCTCATTACAAAGCCATCTATGACGACAAAGGCAGAATGATGGCTATTATCTGTCATAATACCGACTTAGGTGACGGCTGGGAACGTGAAGGGGAGGATGAGTGGTATTTTCGGGAGTTTTCAGAAAAGAAGGCGTACCCGCTGGGGATCAATATAGTCTTTTATGCAATGACACATTGAAAGGAAAATAACTTTGGCGACTAAAACTTATGAATATGAACGATGGGCTGTAGAACAAATCGGCAGGGCACGACAGCGTATTGGCACCGAACTTTCAAAGGTTATCATCGGTCAGGAAAATGTTATAGAGCATCTTCTGATTGCGATTCTTGCCGGTGGGCACTGTTTGATTACTGGGGCACCGGGTCTCGCCAAAACATTACTGGTTAAATCGCTCACACAACTGTTTAACTTAAAGTTTCAGCGTATTCAGTTTACCCCGGACCTTATGCCCGCCGACATCACCGGAACTGAAATCCTTCAGCAGACCGATGGAGTGCGAAAGATGGTTTTCGTAAAGGGACCTATCTTTGCAAATATGATTCTTGCCGACGAGATTAACCGCACGCCTCCGAAAACACAGGCGGCCCTGCTTGAGGCGATGCAGGAACACCATGTAACCGCTGCCGGCGTATGCCATTCGCTCGTCGAACCGTTCTTTGTCTTTGCGACACAAAATCCTATCGAAATGGAAGGCACCTATCCACTGCCGGAAGCGCAGCTCGACCGCTTTATGTTCAATGTCTGGATCGATTATCTGCCGGAGGATGACGAAGTTGAGGTTGTTCGCCAGACTACCACTGCAGAGCCCGAACCTATCAAACAGGTGTTCACAGGAGAAGAATTACAGAAGTTTCACGGTGTGGTTCTCAAGGTGCCTGTGGCCGAGGATGTCGTGCGTTACTCTGTGAGAATCGCGGCAGCATCTCGCCCAAGTCCAAATAATTCGCTTGATTTTATAAATGAGTGGGTCACATGGGGGGCCGGATTGCGAGCATCGCAATATATGGTGCTTGGTGCCAAGGCCAGAGCGCTGCTGTACGGCAGGTCGCATGTCAGTTTCGAAGATATTCGGGCAATGGCCTATCCTGTGCTTCGACACCGTATTTTAATCAATTACCGTGCAGAGGCCGAGGGTGTAGTCATTGAAAATCTTGTCGATAGACTGCTTGAATCAGTCAAAGAAAGAATCACCAAATGACAAAAAAAGCGTCAGAATCCGTCTTGACGAACAATAATAGCAAGGCCGAAGGTATGATTGATCCGCTTTCACTGATGAGGATCAAATCGATGGAACTGCGCGCCAAGGTCATAGTTGAAGGATTCTGGAAGGGTATTCATCGAAGCCCCTATCATGGCTTTTCAGTCGAGTTCACCGAGTATCGACAATACACTCTTGGTGACGATCCACGCTATATTGACTGGCGGTTATATGCCCGCAGTGACCGATTTTACATCAAGAAGTTTGAGGATGAAACGAACCTGCGCTGCCATCTACTAATTGATCACAGCCGGTCGATGGGCTATGGTTCCGGAGACTACTCGAAGTCGCAATATGCAGGCACGCTGGCCGCAACCTTGGCATATTTTCTCTTCACACAGGGTGACGCTGTCGGCCTGGCGACATTTGACGATCAAATCAGGCAATATTTGGTGCCTCGCAACCGGCCGGGTTATCTGCGCCGCCTGATGCTCACGCTGGAAGCTTCCCCACAGGGCAGTACGACCGATCTGGGTCCGCCGCTGCAATATGTCGCCGGAATGTTGACAAGACGCAGCCTGATTGTGCTGATTTCTGATTTGTTAACCTCGATCGACCGGCTTGAAAAAGATTTGAGCTATCTGTGTGCTGGTGGCCATGATGTTGTGGTGTTCCATGTATTGGACCCGGCTGAGTTAAATTTTGACTTTAATTCACCTGCACTCTTTCAGGATATAGAGACAGGGCGTAATATGTACGTAAATCCTTCCGATGCCCAGTCAGGTTACAAACGTATGCTTGAAAAACATCTGGCGGTAGCAAAGTCCACATGCAAAAACCTCGGGATCGATTACCACTTGTTCCCAACAGATCGTCCGTTCGATTTGGCCCTGCTGGACTTCCTGCAGGACCGAATGAGACGTAGAAAGCGTCTGAGATACAGAAGTAGTTCAAAAGGCAGGAATAAGGCATGAATTTCCTTTATCCATTATTTCTGGCGGGCATAGCTGCGGTAGCTTTGCCGATTATATTGCATATGATTCGGCGCCACACGCGGAAACGCATAACGTTTAGCTCGTTGATGTTTTTGCGTACTTCAATACCGCGATTCAAGAATCGCACCCGTTTGGAAAACCTGCTGCTTTTAATTTTACGTTGTATAATACTATGCCTTCTTGCATTTAGCTTCTCACGTCCATTTTTCCCTCGTGAAGCTCTCCTGAAACAGGTCTCTCTCCGCAGGCGAATAGTTCTGTTAATCGATACCAGTGCATCCATGCGGCGCGACGGAATTTGGGACCAGGCAATCAGCGAGGCACAGTCTTTATTGAAGGATATTGGCCAGGCTGATCGGGTGTCCGTTATAAGCTTTGATCAAAGCACTAACACACTGATAGGATTCGAACAATGGGCAGCGCTGGAACCGGCCCGGCGAACTCCGGTCATAACAGAACAAATATCGAAACTCTCACCTGGTTGGGCCTTGACCAATCTTGGTGACGCCCTGGTCAGTGCTGCCGAAGCTATTGAAGATGACCAGGTCGATGACGGACAACAAACTAATACAATGAGCCAGGTTGTACTTATCAGCGACTTGCAAAAGGGCAGTAACCTTGAGGCGATGAACGCCTATGAATGGCCTGCAGAGACGGAATTAGTGGTTAAATCGATACAGTGTCAGGGCAATACAAATGCGGCATTGCAATTAGTGACAGATCGCAGTGGATCGGGCAATCCCGATGATGACAGCCTCCCAGGCATCCGAATCATCAATTCATCTGATGCGACAACAGAGCGATTTCGACTGAACTGGGCCGACAAGATGGTTGAGAAAACATCAAGTCAGGGTATAGATGTGTATGCACCACCGGGCCATAGTGTTGTTGTGCGTGCCCCCGCCCGGGAGGACCGGTCACAAGCCCGGAAGCTGATTTTAACGGGCGACGATCATGATTTTGACAATTCCCTCTTTTTAGCACCATATTTACAACAGCAAGTCAATATCCTTTACATTGGCAGTGACGATCCCAATGATTCGAAGGAAATGTTGTATTATGTTCAGCGGGCCTTTGGAACTACACCTGCACTCAAGCCGAATGTCATTTACCATCCGGGCGATAAGACTATCGCTGCAACAGACATAGAGACGGCGCATCTGGTCATTGCTGCCGATAAAATCAACAGTGAAAACCTTGCTTATCTGCGCCAATACCTCGAATCCGGCCGAACAATCCTGCTGGTTATGAAGTCCACTGATGACGTTACAACATTAACTGGTCTTTCAGGCATTGAAACCATCGAATCTGAGGAAGCCAATGTTGAACGATACGCCATGCTCAGCAGAATTGAATTCAAACATCCTCTGCTAATGCCTTTCTCCGAGCCTCGCTTTGGAGACTTCACACAGATACACTTTTGGAAATACCGAAGGATAAATAACGAAGATTTGCCCAACGCTCAGGTATTAGCTAATTTCGACAGTGGCGATCCTGCCTGGCTTGAATTGCCCGTTGGCAAAGGTTCGCTGCTTATATTTACCTGCGGCTGGCACCCTTCAGACAGCCAGCTTGCGCTTTCATCCAAATTTGTTCCGCTGTTTTACTCAATCCTTGAATATGGCGGTGTCTTTGCAGGACAGCAATCACAGTATTTCGTAGGTGACAATATACCAATACCACACTTAATAAAGGCCGCCTCAGCTAACATACAGATTCGCAAACCAGATGATTCTCTGGTTAGTATGGATGCCGGCCAGGAGGCCTTTGCTCAGACGGACTTGCCCGGAATTTATACAATTGAGACATCAGCAGGTAATCATCTTTTTGCAGTTAACCTTCCGGCTCGGGAATGCCAAACGGCCGCTATGCAAATTGAAGATATCGAAAGGTTCGGTGTTTCATTCAGGCAGTCTTCAGCTATTGCAGTCGAACAGACTACGCCTGCAAAACGTCAAAGAAGTTTTGCAGGAATGGAATATGAGCAGAAATTGTGGCGGTGGATGTTAGTTGCGTTATTAGCTGTGTCCTTAATTGAGATATGGCTGGCGGGCTGGCTGACGCGTTCGCCTTCTAATCTGCAGGGAGAAATGAAATGATTGAAAAAGCTCTTCGCAAACAACTCCGGCCAATAGTGAATCGCCGAAGACGTCTGTATTTGATGTGGAGGTTATCGGCCTATTGGTTCGTTTCAGGAATCATCGGAGTCGCTCTGGTAAGCGCCGATTGGCTCTTAGGGTGGAATTCAATAATAGCAAACTGGGCATTATGCATATTAACTCTGCTGGCGACGGTTTTGGCCTTATACAAATATAGTCAGATGCACCTCGATTATCGAGCTGTTGCTCGCAATATTGAGCAGCAAAACCCTGATATGCAGGCCCTGTTATTAGCAGCAATAGAACAAGAACCACAGGGACTCGGCGGCCAATTAGGTTACCTTCAGGAACGAGTCATCGGTGATGCTCTTAGGCACGCGGACAAACACGACTGGCTTCGAAGTATATCATCAAAAAAGTTTTTCCTGACACAGTTAGGGGGAATTGCAGCGCTGTCATTTATCATCATAGCACTTTCACAGCTTTTGCCATCTACTCCTTCTTTCTTCACAATCGATAGAGGCGTACTGACCGGCGGAGATTATAATATCACCGTCAGTCCGGGAGACACGACTGTCGAATTAGGAGCCGTGGTAGTTATTATGGCACGTTTTGACGGGCGAGTGCCCCCGGAAGCAAGTCTTTGGGTAGGTACGTCTGAACAAGACAAAAAGCGGATCCTTCTTGCAAAAAACCTTAACGACCCCGTGTTTGGCGGCCTTATCCCGGAGGTCAATAACAACTTGATATACCATATCGAATACGCGAAAAAACGCACGGAAAACTTTAGAATAAGCGCTTTCGAGCACCCCTCGCTTAAAAAAGCAGATGCGAAGATTGTGTATCCTTCATATACGAAATTGCCCGAAAAGGTTATCAAAGACACACGGCAGATTAGTGTAGTCGAAGGCTCAGAGGTTACTCTGACATTTACTCTTAACAAACCGGTAACCACAGCGCAGCTTATTTCAAAAAAACAATCATCTCTCAATCTAATCGCCATTGATAAGCTGCCGAACACCTATACTACTTCAATCACACCTATGGAGAATCAACGATATGAGCTGTATCTAACCGATACTCAGGGATTAACAAATAAAATGCCGCCGCGTTTTATAATCGATGTCCATAAAAACCTCCCCCCAGAACTAAAACCGCTATTTCCCAATCGTGACGTTGTCGCGTCACCTTTAGAGGAATTGTCCCTGGAAGCCCAGGTTTCAGATGACTATGGTGTAACCGGCTATGGGCTGAGTTATACACTTGCCGGCACTCAAAGCAGAGACATCACCCTTGGCCAGTCGGTGCTGTCAAACGAGAATTTACGTATTCAACACTTATTGGCATTTGAAGAGATTAACGCCCGGCCAGACCAGTTGCTTACTTACTTCTTCTGGGCTGACGATGTAGGAGCGGACGGCAGGAACCGAAGAACTTCCAGTGATATATATTTTGCTGAAGTTCGTCACTTTGAAGAGATATTTCGCGAAAGCCAGTCATCCCAGCAGCAGAGCAATCAGAGCCAAAGCCAAAGCGGCCAACAACAACAGCAGCAGCAGGGCGAACAGCTCGCCAAATTACAGAAGCAGATTATCAGTGCTACCTGGAATGTTAAGAAGCAGGCCGAGCAATCGGGCGGCGTTTATGACCACAAGGAAGACCTCGATGTTGTCAATCAATCACAGGCTGATGTGTTGCAGCAGGCCCAATCGGCTATGTCAAAGGCAGAAGACTCATCCGCGATGAAAGCCTTGCAGGAAGCTGCCGGGTATATGGAGACATCGCTGGAACATCTAACTAAGGCTGGCCAATCATCTTCAACAGGAGAACTGACACCGGCACTGGCCTCCGAGCAGTTGGCATATCAAGAGCTTCTTAAACTAAAAGATCTCGATAAACAGGTTGCAAAGGGCAGCGGCAAAGGTGGAGGCAGCAATTCCCGTTCCGGTGGCTCTGGCCGCTCTGAGCAGCAATTGCAGCAATTGGAGATGAAACAACAGGAGAATAGATACGAAACTCAGCGATTAGCTCAGTCTCAGCAGCAGACACAACGTGAAGATCTTCAGGTTCTTAACAGGCTTCGCGAGCTGGCACGCCGGCAGAATGAAATGAGCGAAAGACTCAAAGAAGCTCAGGCCGCGCTTCAGCAGGCCGAGAATGAGCAGCAGAAGGAGGAGATTCGTCGGCAGCTCAAGCGTCTTACAGAACAGCAGCTCCAGGCGCTTCAGGACGTTGATGAGCTCCGGCAGCGAATGGAAAGGCCGGAGAACCGCCAACGTATGGCCGATGCAAGAGAGCAGCTCGACCAGAGCCGCTCAAGAATCCGCCAGTCTACTGAGGAATTGGAGCAGGGTATGCTCTCAAGGGCAATAACTTCCACAACACGTGCACAACGTGAACTGGAACAGATGCGTGACGATTTTCGGAAAAATACTTCAGGACAGTTTACAGAGCAGATGCAAAATATGCGTGAGAATGCACAGCAGCTCGACAAACGGCAAAATGAAATAGCAGAGGATATAAAACAACAGATAGATTCCGAAAGAAAAACACTTACATATACCGGAGTAAACCGTGAACTGGCGGAACGAATCGACAGGCAGAGAGAAAGTGCCGAAAAGTTAATTGAACAAATGAAAGATGTGTCTGAGCAGTCGGAAACTTCCGAACCGTTGCTTTCGAGAAGGCTCTACGATACGCTCCGAAAGGCAGGAACCGACAATGTTGATAGAGCGCTTCAGGCAACCGGGGAACTGCTGAAACGCAATTTCCTTCCGCAGGCACAAGAGATTGAGAAACAGGCCGGAAAAGGTATCGAAGAGATAAGGAAAGGCGTCGAAGAGGCTGCTGAAAGTGTGCTTGGTGATGAGGCAGAATCGCTGCGTCTGGCAAGACAACAACTCGACGAGTTGATTAGACAGGTTAATGAAGAAGTTGCTCGTGCTGGCAATCAAGGCCGGGGGCAACTGAGTGATTCTAACGAGATGGCGGACTCATCGGCAAATCAGCAGAGACCTGGTAACGCTCAATCAGAAACTGACGGCCAGCGGCAGGGTAGGCAATCACAACAACAGCAGCAGGGCGGCAGAGCATCGGCAAATGCCCCCACGGGTGGAAATCGTCCCACAGGCTCTGATCCGAACAATGCTCAACAACAGGGTTCACCACGCGGCCGCCCAGGAAGCCAAACAGCTAATGCTCGTGCTGGCGGCAGAAGAGCTAATCCTGGCGGACAAACCGGCCCCGGTGGCTGGGGTGGCACTCTGCCCGGGCAATGGGACCAGGGTGATCCGAACGGTCCGCTCACCGGCAGAGACTTCAGCCAATGGTCGGATCGGCTTCGCGATGTGGAAGAGATGCTCACTGAGCGCGACCTGCGCGATGAAGCGGCAAGGGTTAGAGATCGCGCCAGTTCGATTCGTGCTGAATTCACTCGTCATGGTAAAGAGCCGCAGTGGGCCCTTGTAAAGCAGCAAATCACAAATCCGTTGACAGAATTACGTAAACATCTCAGTGACAAGCTTGCTCAGCTCCAGTCGGACGAAGCGATTGTGCCTATCGATCGCGACCCGGTCCCAGGACGTTTTGCCGAATTGGTACGAAGGTACTATGAAAACCTGGGAGGTGGCGACTGATGATATTGCTTGGATCAATCACTATCCCTGTAGGCCCATGGCTCTGGCTGATAATGCTGGTGTTTACTGTGACAGTTGTCCTATTGTTTTGGTCATATCGGCAATCAGCGGAATTGGGAGCGATTCATAAGACCGCTTTTTGTCTGAAGCTTTTGGGAGTACTGGTCCTGCTGATATGTATGATTGAGCCGCTTTGGAGTGGAAGACGCGCCAAATCTGGAGCCAATCTGTTTTTAGTTGTTGCTGATAACAGCAGCGGTATGAATATTCGGGACCAGGGCATAACTCGAAGCCGCGGAGAAATCCTCCAGGCTGCATTACAAACGGAGAATTCCAATTGGCTTGGCACTTTGGCTGATACTTTTCAGGTTCGACAATATTTATTCGATTCGCGCCTGCGCCGAACGACAGACTTTTCAGAGTTGAATTTTGACGGCAAGACCTCCGCGATAGGCATGACCTTACAAACAATTACTTCTCGCTACAGAGGCAGGCCGTTGGCCGGTGTACTCTTGATGACCGACGGCAATGCTACGGACCTGGCCGAGCAATTCTATGATTTGTCGTCTGTACCTCCGGTTTACCCGGTTGTAATAGGAGGTCCGAAACCACAAAAAGACATCTCCCTGACTAATGTCTCTGTTAGCCAGACGTCTTTCGAAGATGCTCCGGTGATGATTCAGGCCGACGTTGAGGCAACTGGTTATACTGGAAAAACAGTTACCGTGGATTTGCTCGAAAACTCAGGTAAGCTTGTGGAACGACAAACACACAAAATCTCTAAGGACGATGAGAAACAGGCATTCCGTTTTCGTATGCGTCCGGATAAGACCGGTGTTTTGTTTTATAATCTTAACGTAAAAGAAGAAATTCCACAGGATAAAATATATGAACAGGATAAAGAACCATCGGAAGCGACACTGGCCAACAATAAACGTACAGTTGTCGTTGATCGAGGCGATGGGCCGTATCGGATTCTGTATGTTACCGGCAGGCCGAACTGGGAATATAAGTTTCTCCAGCGGGCAATCAGTGAAGATGAGCAGGTGCAGCTTGTGGGGCTTCTTCGTGTAGCAAGACGAGAACCGAAGTATGATTGGCGGGGACGTACCGGTGAGGTGAGCAATCCGTTGTTCCGCGGATTTGACAATCAAGATAAGGAAGAAACCGAAGAGTACGACCAGCCTGTTCTTGTCCGCCTTAACACCCGTGACAAGGATGAGCTTCGCGATGGGTTTCCCAAAACAAAAGAAGAATTATTCGGTTATCATGCGCTAGTACTCGATGACGTCGAAGCGGAGTTCTTCTCTTATGACCAAATGGAGCTGATTCAGGAATTTGTTACAGAACGCGGCGGCGGTTTCTTAATGCTCGGTGGAAAAGAATCATTCCAGCAGGGCAACTTCCATCGCACACCTATTGGTCATATTTTACCTGTCTATCTGGACCGGATGGCCCGGCAGGAAACAATAAATCAGGCATATATGAATCTGACTCGTGAAGGCTTGCTCCAGCCGTGGGCCAGATTATGTGACAATGAGCAGGATGAAATACAGCGGCTCATGAAGATGCCAGCCTTTCGTGTGCTCAATTGTACACGGGCAGTTAAACCGGGTGCCAGAGTAATTGCTACTGTTGGCAACGATCCGGATCGGCAGATCCCGGCTTTGGTTATACAGAGGTATGGCAATGGGCGTGTCGCAGCATTGACTATCGGTGATATATGGCGATGGGGTATGAAACAGTCTCAAATGCATGAAGAAATGAATAAATTCTGGAGACAAACGTTGCGGTGGCTCGTTGCAGATGTCCCCGACCGGATATCTCTCAAGGCAGTGCACAAGCCGGAAAAAATAAATCAGCCGGTCATGCTTCAGGTTCATGCCCGTAATAAAGATTATGAATCTATGGATAATGTTTCAGTTGCCATAGAAGTGCGTGAATCACAGGGCCAAAAAGTACAGCTAACGGCCGAACCCGTGCTTACCGAAAGCGGACTCTTTGAGGCTACACATATTCCTCGCTCTAATGGAGGATACTTTGCCCGTGCCGTTGTAACCGATGCTAATGGCCTCGAGCTTGGTGACGCAAAAACCGGATGGGCGGTTGATCTTGAAGCTAATGAATTTAGGTCGATAGGAACCAATCGTCCATTGCTCGAAAGAATTGCTAATCAGACAGGAGGCAATGTTATTGAGCTTGAAGCGTTAGATGAATTTGTTAGTAAACTTCCTAATCGGGCAGCCCCAATCACTGATACGTGGGTCAAACCGTTGTGGGATTTACCAGGGATCCTGCCGGCCATTTTCATGTTTGTTCTGATGTGTTTTGCCGGTGAATGGACTCTGCGACGCTGGAAAGGGATGCCATGAAGTTAATAATAACATTATTGATTGGTATGCTGGTTCTCGGAGGTGCTGTGCTTTCTGCACAAATATCAGAGGCGGAAAATCAACAAATTCCTGTCGTAATTGTTGTTGTAGGTGCTGCCGGGACTCCGGAATACGCAGCACAATTCACCGAGTGGGCAGCCCTTTGGGAGAAAGCCTCCTTAAAAGGCCATGCGAAATATGTCTCAATTGGCTTGGACATAACTGAGGGCTTGTCCGATCTTGCGAGGTTACAGGACATATTGACGAATGAGTCGAAACAAACCTCTGCTGCTTTATGGCTTATTTTCATCGGTCATGGAACTTTCGATGGAAGAACGGCAAAATTCAACCTCCGCGGTCCTGATATCTCTGCCGATGTCTTGGCCGAATGGCTTAAACCGTTTCTCAGGCCTGTTGCGGTTATAAATGCAGCTTCGTCAAGTGCTCCTTTCTTAAGTAGGTTGTCTGGACAGGAACGTGTAATAATCACGGCAACCAAGAGCGGCTTTGAGCAGAACTATGTGAGGTTTGGTCAATATCTGGCCGATTCAATCGCCAACCCAAAAGCAGACCTTGACAAAGATGGCCAGACTTCATTGCTTGAAGCGTTTCTGACCGCCTCTAATAGAGTTGATGAATTCTATTCTGCCGCAGGCCGCCTTATCACCGAACATGCCTTGCTCGATGACAATGGAGATGGGCTGGGTACGCGGGCCGACTGGTTTCGAGGTATCCGCC
This sequence comes from Phycisphaerae bacterium, assembly GCA_030667885.1. Classification (GTDB taxonomy): domain Bacteria; phylum Planctomycetota; class Phycisphaerae; order Sedimentisphaerales; family Anaerobacaceae; genus NIOZ-UU13. The sequence continues at coordinate 8,194 of DAOUVA010000004.1, read as the reverse complement.
CTGTACAAAAACCCATGGATGGCGCATCTCTTGACGGCTACCGCGCCCACCAATTATACCTGGTTTACAGTAAAGATGAGATGAAAATGGCTCCCACCCTGCGAACACAGCGGGATAATCTTGAACTTGAGGTTATGAAGCTTCGTGATTCGAGAGAGACTTTTTCAGAAGATGAATATTTTTCAAAACTCGAAGCACTGCTCTCTAATATCGCTCAAATCTACGAACAGACCGAAAAAGCAGATAACCTCAACCAGTAATAGCAACAGTATCTTAAAACAAAGAAAAGTTAAAAGCCCTTACAAAATCCACCTTAGGGATTAATCAGCCTATAGCTCACGAAGGCTATGTTTTTACTGTCGGGCGACCAGGATGGCACATTGATAGTGCCCTGTCCGCCGAAAAGTTTGGCGAGCACCTGTATCTCGCCTCCATCTGTTGGCATAATCCGCAGCATAATATCTTTGTTTGCAGGGTGTCCTTCGACCTCTTTTTCAAATGACAGAAAGACTATCCATCGACCATCGGGTGATGGATGGGGAAACCAGTCATTGTAATTATCGAATGTGATTTGCTGCTGATCGCTGCCGTCTGATTTCATTCGCCAGATTTGCATTGTCCCGGTTCGTATCGAATTGAAGTATATGTATTTGCCGTCGGGTGAATAATCGGGCCCATCATCCAGACCGGGGGCTGTCGTCAATCGCCTTTCTTCGCCACCTTCGGCTGGTATAGTATATATGTCATACTCGCCTCCGCGTTCACCGACGAAAGTTAGGACCCTTCCATCCGGCGACCAGCCATGCCAGTAAGATGGTCCAAGCGAAGTTACGCGGCGTGGCGTTCCGCCAACGGCCGGCAAAATATATATGAGCGATTTTCTTTTCCCCTGGGACTGGTCGCTTATAACCAATTGCGTGCCATCAGGGGATAGACCGTGGTCGTTATTGCAGCGAGTGGCGAATCCGGTATCAATCAACTGAGGTTCCCCGCCATCGACCGGTAGCTTGTAAATCCTGCCGCCGCTGTTAAACAGAAAGTATTTTCCATCTCCCGACCAGTTGGGAGCTTCGATATGATCGCGGATGTGATAGACAACACGTCTGTCTTTTGAAGCAATTGCGACGGTTTCTAATGTGCTTTCCAATACAGTTTCTCCGACCGAATTCTGTTTCCCTGCCTTAATTTCGACGTTTGAGAAAACTGCTTGCTCCAATAAAGCATTGTCGTGGGCGCAAACACCGAGCCCGATATAGAATGGTTCGCTGAATATGATCTTGAAAGAGCCCCCGGCGGAATGAAGCGTTTCATTCTCGCCGGCAATTGACATAAAGACATAGTCACCCTCTTTCTCTATTCGCATTCTAAGCGGGGCAGTAACGTTGGATTGAATCTCGCGTGTCGGACCGCCGCGATCTTGCCGGTATTGAATCGACGTAAGGCCGTCACCATGGATTACAGCATCAGCATATGGGGAATCTGGTTCGAGGCTTTGGCGAATGAGCAGGCAGGCCTTGCGGTGTGGATTTCCACCGGTGCCTATCCAGCGGATGTCTGCGGCAAGCGAGATGTCGCCGGATGCTCGCTTCCAGAGATAGTGAAATGCATCATTGTTAAACCACATATTCTCCCCACCGCCGCCAATGAGATAACTCTTATGCGCGGCATCGTATTTAACATAACCGGGCTTTGCGACGTCACCAATATCACCATGCTCCTCGAACAGACCGAGCGATGGATCCTGTGAAGAAGCGCATCCCGCTTGTAGAGGGATGGCAAGGCTCAAACAAACAATAAAATATTTAGACAAATAATTCATGAAATTTAGTCCTGCACTTCCGATTCTCAAAAGTAATAAAATTTTGACATCATAATAACAAATATGATGATAAAGTAAACTTGCATATTTTTGGAAACGTTAGAAAAGCTTGAAAATTTAAGAGGATTAGAAATTATATAGGAGATAAAATACATCAGGATAGCTTAATCGTTATGAGGAAAATATCTATACTATGTTTTTGAGTAACTCAAAAGGGCATAATATTTGAAAATATGTAATTTCAATGAAAGGAGTATTTACAATGGCAACAAGCGATAATTTGAAAGAAGCTTTTGCTGGTGAAAGTCAGGCAAACAGAAAGTATTTGGCCTTTGCAAAGAAGGCAGAAGCCGATGGATATCCTCAGGTTGCAAAGCTCTTTCGTGCCGCGGCCGAAGCTGAGACCGTACATGCCCATGCACACTTACGTGTGATGGGAGGAATTAAGAACACCAAAGAGAACCTTCAGGAAGCCATCGAGGGAGAAGGATTCGAGTTCCAGCAAATGTATCCAAAATTCCTCGCCGAAGCACAAACAGAGGGAAATAATCCTGCCGTTTTCTCTTTTAAGCACGCTCTTGCAGTAGAAGAGATTCATCATGGCCTTTATACTGAGGCTTTGAATGCGGTGAAGTCCGGTTCGGATTTACCCGATGCCAAAATTTATGTTTGTCCGATATGTGGTAATACTGTCAAAGACAATATTCCCGATAAATGTCCCGTTTGTGGGGCCGCCAAAGAACAATTCCAGGAAGTGGTTTAATACAATAAACTCGTAAATGTGCACAAGAGTTTTTATGTGGGTACGAAGACAACCAGTAGGGTTTTCATGGAGACCTGATTAATGACAAAGACTGAAAGCAAAGCATGGCGGTGCACAGTTTGCGGATACATTCATCAAGGTCCTGAGCCACCGGATATGTGTCCCATTTGTGGATCACCTGAGGAAGCTTTTGAATCCTACACAGTTGAGGTAAAACCTGCTGCCAAAACTCAAATACAAAGCTGGAGATGTCTTAACTGTAACTATGTACATTCAGGTATGGAACCTCCTGATGTATGCCCCGTTTGTGGTGCCTCTCATGATTGTTTTGAGCCATTAAGCGAAGCTGTTGAAAAAACATCGCATATTGAGAAAGTCCGTAAGGTTGTTGTGATCGGAGCGGGAATTGCCGGTTTAGCTGCAGTTGAGGGAATTCGATCTGTCTCACCGGATACTGAGGTAACATTAATTTCAAAAGAGACCCATCTGCCGTATTATCGACTTAATCTAACACGTTATCTGGCTGGTGAAATCAGCGAGACAGAGCTGGAAATAAAACCCAATAGTTGGTTTGAGAAAAACAAGGTTCAACTTCTTTCAGGAACCGAGGTTTCAAAACTGAATCTCGAACACAAGACAATGGAATTGAACAATGGTGACGAAGTACCTTTCGATAAATTGATTCTAACTGTCGGTGCCCATCCGTTCATGCCTCCATTTCCCGGGGCGTACAGAGAAGGAGTGACAAATCTTCGTACCTTGTCCGATGTCAGATCAATACTAACCTCAGATCTGACGGGTAAGAAGTGCACTTGTATCGGAGGAGGATTACTTGGTCTGGAAACCGCTGGTGCCTTAGCCAAGCGTGGTGCTGAAGTTACTCTCTTGGAAGGATATGGTTGGTTGCTGCCGAGACAGCTTAATAAACGTGCAGGTCAAATTCTTGCTAAACATGTCGAAAGTAGTGGCATCAAGCTGTTTATAAAGGCACGCACGCGGGAAATATTGGGTGATGAGCGAGTTAAGGGAATTCTTCTGGAGGACGAAAGTATCATCGATACTGATTTTGTAATTGTCGCTACTGGCATACGCTCAAACAGCTATCTTGGCCGGATGGCGGGCTTGGATGTGAATAATGGGGTAGTAGTAGATAATTTGCTTCTAACTTCGCATCCTGATGTATTTGCTGCCGGAGATGTGGCTGAACATCATGGCTGTGTTTATGGAACATGGGCACCGTCTCAATACCAGGGCTCAATAGCCGGGATGAATGCTGTTGGTAGTAATGTCGAGTTCGGTGGTATTCCTCAATCAAACGCACTGAAAGTCCTCCAGGTGGAATTGTTCAGCATTGGTAAAATTGAGCCGGAAGATGGAAGTTACGAGACTTTTGAAAAAGAATCCGACGATGAGTTTTGCCGATTTGTCTTCCGTGATAGCCATCTGGTGGGAGCTATTCTTCTTGGAGATGCTAAGCTTGCCACGAAGGTTAAGAAGGCCGTGGAAAGCAAGCGTGATTTTTCAAGTTTGTTGGCAAAACACCCTACGGCCGAAGACGTACTTGGATTTCTTGCTGAGTAATAGTTTCTTAAACTTCCTGGGGATTACCTTTTCCTTGCAAGTTCATGGATATTTCGAGTTATTTCTTCAGGTTATTCGTTACCTTACCTGAGCCGGGAGCAATTTCCAGCCGGCCTGACAAAAGATTGTTCACTATGAAGTTATCGTTGCCCTTTGTAACTTTCAGAGCCATCCCTTCCTGGGATTCCCTGCGAGTATCACTGACTGTACAGCCTGAAACAATTGTATCCTGAACGTCATCCATAAGAATGCCGCAGTTATCGCAGTTGAGAATTATGCAGCCGGAGATATTAAAATACCGGCACTTTTCCAGAATAAGCCCACCTTTTTTTCGCCAAACGTTGTTGATTTGCAGCCCCGTGAGAACGATGCTGTCACAATCGCGAAAAACAAGTCCTCTATTGGCGCTGGCCCCGTCCCCATAATGGTAACGAGGATTGCGGTCCAATATGTTGGAACCAATAACAACGCTTGAGCAGCCCTCGATCAGAAAGTCATGCGTATAGCCCTTCCAGATTGTATTGCCGACGATTGAGACTCCGCGAACCTTATTAAGATGTATATTGACCTGAACGTCACTGAGTATGTTGCCCGTAATAGTAATGTTGCCGCCGCGCAACTCACCCTTTGCATATGCTCCTCGGGGCTGTCCCTCTCCGATAATTCGAATATTTGCCGACCCAGGGACATCGTGAGTATGCTGAATCGTACAGCCGGTTACAGCAATCTCTCCAATGGAGCCTCCTGTAGCGTCAATAAGCACATTTGCCGTCGCCGGAACCTTCTCGCCCATATTACCTTCGATATCACAATTGCCGATCTGCAGATTTCTGACGTCGCCGCCTCGTTGAACAATTCCTCCCCCTTCATTATAACTTATATGCGAATTACCGACATTTATTTGATGCAGGTTCACATGATCGAGGTATATTCCAATTCCACTGTTTTCATAAATATGGCAGTCTGAAATAATAACATTACGGTTGCGCTCCGTAAGGTGGATTCCGTGCAGCACCTTGCGAATCTGTAGCCGTGTAAATGTTGCTTTCATTGTACCTTTCGCCTCTACACCACATGCCTGAGGATCAGCACCGACAATCTCAAGTCCGCTAACTGACGGCATACGCTGGTTTTTCCAGACATTATCCTCCACTGTACCTGGATCTGCTGTCCCCTTATGTGTGCCAATCAGCTTCAAAGCCGGCCCCAGACCGGCCATGACAAGCTTCGCTGTGCCCGAGCCGAAAATCGATACAGGTCCGATTCTGTCCAAATCAACTACAATAGTTTTGGTAAGCCGGTATGTCCCTCCTGGAACATACACATCACCCCGGCCTGAATCGACTGCACGTTGGAAAGCCTTGGTGTCGTCCGCTTTGCCGTCCCCGACAGCACCGAAATCCCGCACAGTCAGAAAAACATTTGTAGTTTCGACCTGTTTGCCGATGCTTGCTGTTCCAGCAATTGAAATTAAAAACAATACCAATGTTCCCCCTGCCAGGGCGAAAGAATTATTTCGTTTCATAAACCATCTCCTACTTTTAGTGAGTTAAATCCTTGAATCACTGGTTCAATTAAAAAAGCCGACAAGGATGTTAATAGCAAGAATCATATCTCAAAAGCTAAAATCATGCAATAGTCAGGATATTTTCTATTATGGACACTTTATCGTTTTAAGGTTACAATAAGCTATGATAATTTAGATTCGAGGAGTGCAAATATAATGAATAAATCAAATTTTCTAATCCGATACTTTCTTTTTTCTTTAATCATAATCAATGCACTGCCTCTGCTGGCCAAAGCTAATAGCTCCTCAGAAAGCGGAACCGATTCTAAGCACATCTTTCGAGCCGGGGCCGCGGCCAGTAATATTACACCGCCACTGGATGAGCCTGTTGTGGGCGGCTGGAACTCACCACCGGCCACACACGTGCACGATGAATTATACGCAAAATGCCTCGTCCTTGATGATGGCAAAACGCAGCTTGTTTTTGTAGTCTGTGACAGCCTGGGAATATCTCGCGAGGTTTACGACAAAGCAAAACGAATAATTAACGAAAAGACGTCAATTCCAACAAAAAACATAATGATGTGTGCTACTCATACGCATTCTTCGGTCACTGCAAGGAGTACAAATCGCCTAAGACAAGATAAGGAGTTGAGCAGCTACCAGCAGTTTCTTGTATCGCGTATTTCCGATGGTGTCCGCCGAGCTGTAAATAATCTTAAACCGGCTCGAATTGGCTGGGGCTGCGCACAGGAGCCCACGCAGGTCTTCAACCGGCGTTATTTTATGAAGCCCGGCGTTCCGGTCCCAAATCCTTTCGGTGGGGAAGATAAGGTCGTCATGAATCCAGGCCGTGGTAATCCGAATATTCTCAAGGCAGCAGGTCCTACTGACCCGCAAATCTCATTCTTGTCGATTCAATCTATGAACGGCCGACCGATAGCTCTTTTGGCAAACTACTCGCTTCACTATGTAGGCTCAGGCCAACAAGGAGTAATTTCTGCCGACTACTTCGGAGTATTCGCCGACAAAATCCGGCAACTGCTTGGCGCCGATCGAAATGACCCTGCTTTTGTTGGAATTTTGACCAATGGAACAAGTGGAGATATTAACAACATCGATTGGCTAAATAAATCGCAGAAGAGATTTGCTCCATATGAAAAGATGCAGCAGGTTGCTGACCTTGTGTCGAGGGCTGTTTACGAGGCACATAAGAAACTAAAGTTTCAGGATTGGGTTAAATTGAATGCTTTGCAAAATGAGCTGACTCTTGCAGTTCGAAAGCCTACAAACAAACAGATATCTTACGCTCAAAAGATACTTGAGAAGCCGGACGATGCCAAGCCGTATCACAAACACGAAAAAGTATACGCCAAACGCACTCTCCAGATGCAGGATACCCCTGCAGAGGTTTCTGTTGTTCTACAAACATTTCGTATTGGCGACCTTGGTATCTGCGCCATTCCATTTGAAGTATTTGTTGAAATCGGCCTGGAGATGAAAGCAAAGAGTCCATTTGAGCAAACGTTCACTATCTCACATGCAAACGGCAGTTATGGTTATCTGCCGACACTCGCACAACACGAACTTGGCGGCTATGAGACATGGCTGGGAACGAACATGGTCGAAATACAGACAGCGCCAAAGATAGTTCGCAAGTTAATCGGTATGTTCGATCGCATGAAGTGATCTTTAGCCTGCTTTTTTGCCGACAATAAAAACTGATTTCACAGGCGGTAAAGTCAACCTTATCTTACTGATGTCATAACCGGCTTCCACTTCATGGGAATGCCCAAGTTGAATAATTTCGCCTGTATGCGGATTCCATGCCTCCGGTTCCATAAATCCTCTAAGTTTTATATGAGTATCAATTTTATTTTCGCTTATATTGGCAAACAAATAGACTTCCCTATCATTTATGATTTTATGGATATATCGCAACACTTTATTGTTTTGAAACTCTACATCATAAACATCAATGGCGGCATCCAGTGCTTTTCGCAAAGTTGCTGCATTCAGGCTGTTAAGGCGAATTGCCATAGCTCCGCTGCTGTTCTTCTTGATATGTAAATCATTTGAAGTGTTTTGATTTGTATTCGATCCGAACATTGCTTCTATAGTCCGCACCACATCCCTGTCATGCCCGAATTCCGCTGACTTGAATGGCAACTGTCCGGTAGCAATTACTTTACCCCCGTTATCGTAAAACTCTTTTATCTTCTTAAGATTATTCCATTGGATGGTTTTATGTCCGGGAAGGACAAAGACCTTAAACCGTCCGGCATGAATCTTGTTTTGCAGAATAATCTCATTTTTTTCTATGATGCAATTGTCATTTAAAACTTCAGGGTGGATAAATGTGTAGTCTCGACCCGCTCCTGCAATCAGCAGTTCGCCAACTTCCACGTAATCAGCCTCCGGTACATTTACGCCGCCTTTATAAAAGCCAAGCGGTCCATCCAAGTGATGACTGCCCTGAAGAGTGGCAATAGGATAGAGTACTGCAATATCGGATACATGCCGC
>DAOUVA010000295.1 GCA_030667885.1 Phycisphaerae bacterium | reverse complement strand
TGCCGATGGCCTATGACAACGCAGCCGGCAAATCCGAGGCGACCTTGACACTGACTTCCAATCGTGACTGGACAGTGAACGGTGTCACCACACTGACGATTTGGTACCGAGGCGCTTCGTCCAACACCGCTGAGACTTTGTATGTTGCCCTCAATGGCGGCACAGCGGTTACTAATGATAATCCGCATGCAGCGCTAACAACTTCCTGGACCGAATGGAATATCGACCTTCAGGCGTTTGGCGTTAACCTTGCCAATGTCAATACGATTACTCTTGGCCTTAGCTCGGTTACCGGCGGGACAGGTATGATGTACTTCGACGATATTCGTCTGTCTGCTCCGTAATCCGCAGCAGTGATTGTGTTGATTAGATAACAGATTCGTGTCAATTCGTGGCCTATACTGATTATGTATAGGCCCCTTTTTCATTGACTATCGGGGGGCTATTATTATCAATAATAATATTTGAATTCTATATCCACATCCCACATATCGGGCAGGCCGGGCTTTTGGGTAAGTTTGACCCGGTTGCACTGCAAGTTCGCCCAGCGAAGCTGAATCGTCGAGAGGAATTCGGAAAATTTGACTATGTCAATCTGCTTTAGGCTTACGGCGGCATTCTGGCTTTTCTCACCGCGGGAGGTTTGGGGCGCTGTAGCATTTAGGTTCCACTTGCTCGGTGGTATTTTGCTCGTGCCGGCAACCATTGCCACGGCTTTATCATAATTAAATTCGGCATTAACATCATTGGAATCGACAAAGTCACGCCGGTCGGGATCAAGAGTTAAAATCTCCATCATTATCGCTTCGGCTTTTTTAAACTGGGCCTGCTGGTTATTATTATCTTTTTCTGCGGCCGGTAAATATATCGCCCAGACTAATAACGGCCACAGGCAAATTATGACAGGTGTGAGTATGTAATATAAAATCGGATTCTTGTATATGTCTTTCATATAAAGTTTTCCTCAACGATTATTTCGGCGCCAGTGTTATATTAAAGTGGTCACGTGCACCTTTAATACTATAGTTATGCCTCAAAACATCCAGGCCGTTGTTCCTGACAGCCTCGAAAAGTTTTTGCGTGTTCTGCCGGCTGGAAGTATCGCCCGTGACGATAATGTCTTTTGCTGCGATGGTTATAGACTTAATATTCAGATTCGTCTGTGCCGCACATTTATTAAACGCCGTCAGAACCAATGTCAGTTTTGATGAAATAGATTTTTCACCCTTAATGGTTATCAGGCCTTTCTTTGCTTCTTCGAGCCGTCTTTTTTCAGTTCCGAGCTTTTTGACGGCACTCTTTATGTCATCCGGCTTCTGACCTAACATAACAGACGAGTAGTTTTCTGCGAACTTGGCATTGAGCTTGTGATTATCTTTGTTTTTACCCAATAACTTTGTCTGAAAAAACAGGCCAACAAGTATTAAAAGAACCGTAACGGATATTGCTGCGAACTTAAGCGTCTGTTGCATTTTAAGCTTTTTGCCCTGAAACGGGCTGAAGTCGTCACGGAAATTTACGCGGTGGTTTTTTTCCGAATGAGCCAGAGCCGCCCCGTAAGCAATTGCATAATCAACCGGTTCGAAGCTATCGTCTGGAATTTGCTTTTCGGCACCGGCCTCAGTGAGCAAGCCAATTCCATCGGATTCAATACCCAGCTTTTCGCTAAGCTGCTGATGGTTTACTGTCCCGGTTGAATCAAAGACTTTAAGGTAATTGATCGGCTCGCCGCTTTTCACCAGGGCAGTCGTTACAAGCACTTCTCTTGAGAGCAGCTCGCTTCTGTCCTGTGTCGGGCCGACCAGAAATGTTCGAACCGTAGAGGCCTTCTGCGACTCGGGGCCAGCAGAGACAGGCGGTATAATCAAATAACCATTCCGCCTTGAAAGTATCCCAAATAAAGTCCCGGGCTGCTGAGATTCAGCCGAGGGCCCCTTGCGGCAAATAAATCTCGATAAACAACTAACATCCGGCTCTATATTTACCGGGTCAAGATTATGCACATGTAAAGATTCGAGCAACTCTGATAATATTTTCCGCTGTGCGGTGAAAACCGTAAGCTCAGAGCCCTCTTGCCCGGCGGATGTTATTTCGAAAGCCAGCGCAATATTGGTTATGTCAGTCGCAAGGGCCTCTTCGGTATCAAACCTGATAGTCGCCGCGATTTGTTTCCGGTCACCAAACTCACTGTGCACACTATGCTGCATAAAAATCGCACAATCCAGAGCGACCGAAACCTCGGAATATGACCATCTCCTCTTGGCGCAACCCTGAGCAATAAGACCTGCCAGGGTCTGCATGTTCGCCTGCTCATTCTCTTCGACAGAAACGCTAAAGCTACCCAAAACCTTTCCGTGCCTGCCTAATAGATTGAGACAAACCACCGTTGCCGTGTCCCTGCTTAAGTAAATACCCAAGTAGTTCTGAGATTCCACTACCGGTAAACTCCTAAATAGTTGTTAATATTCAGCCGTTAATTACGGCTATTCGTTTAACTTTTTCACCTTCTTTAGTTATCGCGATAACGCTCGAGGCCTTTGCCACTCCGCTTACCACAGTTACTTTTATCGTGAAAAACCTGCTGACAGTTGTGATATATTTTTCGCATTTTTCTATAGAATTGGAATATCTGAACAGGTCTGTTTTCAAAGCCTGAAAATCACTGAAAGGCTCAATGCGTCTTCGCTGAATGATTTCTTCGGCGATTTCGACCTGGTCACCGCCGAAAATAAAGGCCGCCTCCAAAACATGACGGGGCGCTGTATTTATATTAACCTTCATCGTGCCCCATAGTCCCATATATTTCAATGCCGACTCATTCCTCCTGTCCGGACCGGTGATTATTGGTCTGGCAAGGGCCTCGGTATCAATAAGTGAGCTGTGAAAAAGCTTGGCAAAATGCGTGGTTTGTTCGGAAATCTGATCAGGAACTTTTACAGTCTTCCTGGTTACCCGTGAGGGAGGTTTTTTACTGGTACTACTTCTGCTGCTGGCCGTTCTCGCTCTCGTTGTTACCGCCGTCTTGACCGTCCTCGTTATCGGCTTAAAGTCGAGTGCGAAAAGTCTTATTTTACCTATTTCCTGCAGCTCAAGTTTTAGTGAATCAATCTGTTCGGCAGTAAGTCCCGTCATTTCACAGAAAGTTTCGAAACCCGCTTCGGCTTCGCGCTTTATGTCCTCATCATCCAGCATAGCCCATCCGAGCGGGTATTTTGCGTTTTCATCTTCAACTTCAATCCGGACTTTTGCCGAACCAATCTCGAACTCGACCGGCTCGGTTACAAAAGGCCAGGCCGGACCATACGGCCCCGGAATCTCCGCAGAACCATAGCTGCCAAAATCATCCATCTCCATTTCATCGAAGTCGATGTTGTTAAAATTATCAATATCCCCAAATTCATCAAATTCGCCGATACCAGCCTTATCCCTTGAGCGCCTGTTGCCATCAAACATTGTCAACTCAGAGCCAAGACCCCACAGCTCTAAAAGCTCCTGGTATTCCGCCGGAGTAAGATAAAACAAGTCGGAAAAATCCGGCTCATTCGGCCGGCTAATTAGTTGCGGGTCAATCTCCTCCAATGTTGCAAGAGCATACTTTACCGCTGAGTCGCAACCATAGCGGGCGCTGCTGTAATCTATAATATACTGATCCCGATGACGCTGGGCCGCAACACGAGTACTTAAAGTATAACCAAGCATCGCGAGCAAGACCAGTAGCCCCAGCGTTATCAGCAGTACAAAACCCGGGCGGCCCTGTAAATTATTACGTTTTTTCAGACTTTTGCTCATCGTTTGACTTCTTTGGTTTTTTTCGGACTGTCCGGCTGCGTTTTCTCACCGTCGGGCAAAGACTCATTTGCCTGACCTTTTTCTTCTTCACCCTCAGCGAATTCTCTTTTCGCGGGAGTGAATTTGGTTTTTCTGGTTCTGTCGACTGCTATGGTTCGAATGATTTTTTCCTCTTCCGCCACGTCCAGCGTACCGCCGACCGTCTTAAAAGGCTCACCAGCAGAAATAGTAACCTCAATACCCGGAGGCAGCGAGGTGGATGTCCATTTATCCAGATATCTTTCACCCCAGGGGACCTTTATCCTGAAAAAAGTAATCCCGGCGCAAATCGGCACAAAAAGCTCTCTTTCCCAATCATCTTTGTTCTTGTCGAGCACCTTATCTTCCATAGCGATGCCGCTGTGGCTTCGGTACAGAACCAGGCCATCGACGCCACTCTCGAAGTCATAGCTGGTCTGCCAGATTATGTTTTCAAATATCTGCTCCTGATTCCTTCTGTCAAAAAATGTTTTTGTAATTGTAAGCCTGGCAGTGGGGAAACCGTTTTCGAATTTATTTTCAATATTGATTTTAGTGTCCGCACCGGTGGCAATTATTCCGTCGAGGTCCTCGGCGATGCGCTGCATCACCTCAGACAGCAACCGTGAGCTGTCAAGCTTGCGTGTAACCGCGGCAGCCGAACGCTCGGCCCGGTTATAAACAACAAGCACTGCGACTAAAACCATCGACCCTATGGTCAGGGACGTAATGATTTCAGCTAACGAAAAACCCGTCCTTGCCCTTGATGTGCTAAAAGCCTTTTTCATATTATATTTGGTCCCGCCCGACCTCATCGCAATCAACACCCCTATCGTCGATCTTTCATCAATTCCCAAACCTCAGAGATATCCATTTCTCCGAGTTCCTCATAAGTCAGGCCCGTCTTTGGGTCTATATCATCCTGCCCTCCGCCAAGCCTGCCCTGTTCTTCCATATGCTTGATAAGCTCTGCTTCAGACTGCACCTGCAGCTTTTTGTCTTCGGCGCTGGGCTGGCCGTTGTTGATCTGGTAGATATCAAGATTCATCCTGACGAAGGAGCCGTTTCCAGTCTTGAGCAGACCATTCTCAAGCCAGCCTTCGATGGTTTCGACATCGACACCGGCATACTCTGCGGCTTCTTCTATCGTCGCGATTAGCTGGGACGCCAATTGACCTTCCTCATCCTCGCGCGACATAACGCCAAGCAGTTGATTTTTTGTTAAATCGGTCAGCCAATGTGTCAGTTCAACCGTTTGCTCCTGCCCTTCAGAGTCGAGGTATTGAGCCGAGCAAACACCCCTGAGCCACATCCGCGACGTTATCGGCTCGTAAAAAGTTTCAACAGCAGTCTGCCACGTAATTTCCGGATATATATCACTGTCGCCGTACTCAACCGTCTCCTCCACTGATTGCAAAGCAAGCAGCCTCTCCATATTCTCGCGCGCCACTTCAAAGGCCTGCATACGCAGAGCCGAATCCGCACCCGAGGTCACACATCGGTTTATCACAACCAAAACACTTGAGCTGATAAGCGCAAGAATAGACAAGGCCATCATAACCTCTACCAGAGTAAAAGCCGGTTTGCTCAATATTTTTTTAGAAAAGTACTTCATCTTTGGTTTTAGGCGCCAAAAGCCCGACGTCACCCTGCTCTAATGTAATCATTCTATTTAGCCGATTGACAACAATCGAATACGGCTGCTCATTTTCATCGAGCAGCACGATTTTCCCGCCGTATTGCCAGCCCGAATGCCCGGCCCTGAACTTCGCTCGGTCCTCACTGGTGGCATCGCCGTCGTCGAACATAACATAAGCCACCCGGCAATTCTCGCTGAAAACATCCTCGACAATAATCTCCTCTTCGAACACCTGAGAGAGGTCCGGGTTCGTAATCTCACGAAGCATATATCCCTGCGCCGGTATATCGATAATAACTTCATATCTTCTGTCGCTCTCGCCGGCGGCACTGGCAGCCATCTGCATTGTCGATACAAGTTCCTGAACCTGTGCCCTGAACGTACTCTTCCTGAGCATTCCGAAAAGATGTATTTGCACCATAAACGCCATCAACGCAATCACCACAATCACCACCATCAATTCGGTCAATGTGAAACCCGAATCAACGTTCAGCGTATAGCGTTTGGCGTATAGTTTCTTTTTTCTATCCGCTATCTTAGAATGCATCTGTGCTGAGCAAGTCATCCTCAGTGCCCTCTTCACCATCGGGACCCATACTCCTG
>DAOUVA010000112.1 GCA_030667885.1 Phycisphaerae bacterium | reverse complement strand
TCGATATCAAGGGCGGCAGGATAAGAAGAACATCATCCCGCTTTTGCCTCGGTGTCGAGCATGGCGATTACAACGGCACCGAACTTTTCGGCGTTGGTACAGACCGGTTCATCTGGCTGGCCTATAAGCCTAACGGCACTAAGAAAACCAGGCTCTTTAGCGCCAATTTCCCCAACGATGGAGTCATTGAATTTGAACTGGGAAATGTCCCTGAACCTAAGTCACCCGATATAGCCCGGACGTGGGGAAGGTTCGCTTACGGTGTCGAGTATATTTTAAGACGCGAAGGCTATGAACTCTCACAGGGCATTGACGGCGTTCTTTACGGGAACATCCCCGGCGGGGGAATGAGCCGCTCGGCATCTCTGAGTTTGAATCTGATTCTCTCGCTATTCGACGCCAACAACATCGAGGTCGAGGAGAAAATCAAAATAGTTGACTTGGCTCAGGCGGTAGAAAACGATTATATTGGCTCTCCCTGCGGCCAGCTCGATCAAACGATGATACTCTTCGCCCACGAGGGAATGGGAACATACTACAACCCCAAAGACCGCTCAATAGAGTACGCACCAATCGGCTCCGGCGCAACTGATTTTCGTATCGTCGTACTCGATACCGGAACCGACCGACCGGGCCTGGAAAAATCAACTTATGCCGTCCGCCGCGCCGAATGCGAAAAGCTCGTTTCAATACTGCAGAAAGCCGGTTACGATATCGCGTCCCTTGCGGACATCAAAGACGAAACAGTTTACAAAAAGATTATGGGCGAATTCGGCGAAAGTCACCCCGACCTGTGCGACCGCTTAAAATATATTTTCAATGCTCAAAAACGGTTCTATAAAATGCTCGAAGCATGGAAAACCGGTGACATTGAAACCGTTGGACAGATTTTCAGGACCGACGGCATCGGCCTGAGGGACGATTACAAAATATCCGGCCCCGAGCTGGAAACAATGTGTGATATTGTCCGAACTGAACCGGGCGTACTGGGAGAGCGCATGTTAGGGGGCGGCGATAAGGGCGCATCGGGCGCTTTGGTTCGGACCGAATGTATAGAAGACGTAAGGAAGGCCGTTGATAACGCATATCCGCGCAGCCGACCCGAGTTCGCCGGCAAATACGCCGTTCACGTCTGCAAGGTGGTGGATGGCGTAAAAGTTTATGAAGGTCTATTGTAACTGGAACAAGGCTGATTATGTCGGAAAAAAGCTCCTCGTCAGTTAAAGGTACGTTCGAAGCTACCGCCTCTTCCAACAAACAGTTTGGGCCGCGATTCTACAAGCTCAAACTTGAGTTCTCGGCCGACGGTGCAAAAGCTTTTGCCGATTTCAATCCCGGGCAGTTCGCCGAATTAGACCTTTCCCACACCGCCCTGCCGCCCGAAGATTCCATACCGGAAGACTTACGCGACGCCGCCGAACGCAAAATACTGCTTCGCAGGCCTTTTAGTTTTACTAACGTAACCGCCGAAAAAAACAAAACCATCGCCGAGCTTCTTTATTGCGTAGTCGGCCCGGCCACGCTGAGAATGACAACCATCTCCCCCGGTGACTCTCTAAGCGTAATCGGCCCTCTGGGAAATGGTTTTTCTGTACCGGATGGCAAAAAAACGGCCCTTCTCGTAGTTGGTGGAATGGGCGTCCCGCCATTACTGCATCTGGCAAAACACATCACCAGCGGTTCCCGCACCCCCGGGCTCGATATAATTGCATTCGCCGGCGCAAAAACAGCAAAAGAGCTGCCCTTCGAGAGCCAACTGGATGAGATTTCACAGCAATTAGGCTTTTCAATACCTGAGTTCGCTAAGTACGGCGTAGAATCATTCGTCGCAACCGATGACGGCTCCGCCGGCTATAATGGCTTTGTCACCAACTGTCTTGCCGAATGGCTCAGCAAATCTCCCCTGCCCGCCAAAGATATCATCATTTATAGCTGCGGACCCGAGTTAATGCTGGCAAAAATGGCACAACTCGTTAAAGAAAAAAATATCGACTGCCAGCTCAGTCTCGAACGAAGAATGGCCTGCGGTATAGGCCTTTGCCAAAGCTGCGCTGTCGAATGCCGGGTAACCGGCTCAAATGAAACTGTTTACAAAATGTGCTGCAAAGACGGCCCAGTCTTCGACAGCAAAGAAGTAGTCTTCTAAGAAATATTTAATAGAGGCACCCATCCATCCTATCATCATTTCGAGTGAAGCGCTCTCGATAAATCATTAAGAACTGTCATTTCTGCAAAAGCAGGAATCCACGTGAGTTGCGAGTCACGACCGACTGATAACGCCTACGCTACCGCCGCCGTTTCCTCTTCATGCTCGCCGAATTTAACGCTTATCTTCTTACTCACTCCCCGTACCTGCATCGTTATCCCGAACAGCACATTTGCAATGCTCATAGTGCGCTTGGCGTGTGTGATTACTATGAACTGAGAATCCTTCTGAAACTCCCGCAGCAGCATATTGAAACGCTCGTTGTTAGCCTCGTCCAGGGCAGCATCAACCTCGTCGAGGAAACAGAACGGCGACGGCTTCGTCTTGAAAACCGAAAACAGCAGTGCAATCGCCGTCATCGATTTTTCACCGCCGCTAAGCAGCGATATACTCCTCGTTTTTTTGCCGGGCGGGCGGGCTATAACCTCTATCCCCGCCTCGAGAATATCATCGGCGTCCTCAAGTATTATGTCCGCCTTGCCCCCGCCGAACAGCTTGCGGAAAATCTCCTGGAAATGTCCCCTTATCTCCTCGAAGGTCTGCTGGAATTTCTCTATGCTCTTCTTATTGAGCCGGTTTATCAATTGCTGCAGCTGCCCCCTGCTGCTGTTGAGGTCCTGAACCTGTTCGCTTAAAAAGTCATGTCGTTTTTCGAGCGTCTCCTGCTCATCTATCGCGTCGATATTGACGTTCCCAAGCCTCTCAATCTTGCCCCGAAGCTCGGTTATCTCTTCTTTGACCTTGTCCCAATCAACATCTTCCTGGCTGTAATCTTCATAAGCCTCGGCCAAATCAATCTGCAACTGTTCCTGCACCCTCTCGATCAAATCCTGCTGCCGAACCTCCAACTGGCTCAATTCTATTTTAAGCTCATTAATTTTGCGATCAGTCTCTTCTTTCTCAGTGCGTCTGAGCCGGACAAGCTCCTCCGCCTTTTTTCGTTCTACCAGCAGCCTCTCAGCCTCTTTATGCAGTAATCGGCTGCTCTCCTGGCTCTTTTCTTTTTCGACAAACAGCTCCGAAACCCCCGCCTCGCTGCTAAGAATGTCACGCTGGGCCTGGGCCAATTGCTCGCTGCAGTTTTTAATTTCATCCTGTGCAGTCTCCGCCGCCGCCCGGTTCTCCTGCATCTGGCTTTGCAGGCTCGCGGTTATCTGCTTCAATGCCTTACTCTGCTCGGAAACCTGCCCCAAAGCCACCTTCAAATCGGTAAGCTTGTTTACCAATGCCTGCTGCTGTTCTTTTTGCTCGGCATATTTCGCCTCAAGCTCTTCTATGTGCGCCGTCCTCTGACTGTTTACCTCTTCCAGTTCCTCTAATTTCTGCTTCGAGTCGTACTCCTTCTGAACCGACTGCGCTATCTGTTCGGCCAGCATATCAATCTCATTGGCCAGCAACGGCTCTTCCTGCCTGAGCCGCTGTATATTCTGCTCTATCAGGCTGAGCTTCGAGCCTACCTGCATCTTTTCGGTGTTCGCCTCGTACACGGCCGTCCGCAAGTCTTTACACAGCTCATCCAGATGTGCTTTCGTCTGATTATTTTTCGCAATCTGGTTTTCAACCGCTTCGATTTCTGAAACGATATGGGCGATAGTATCCTGAAGCTGGCGAAGACGGCTTTTGCGCGATATTAAACCGCTCGCTTTGCCCAAAGGCCCCAGCTTTATCATTCCTTCGCCGCTTAAGAATTCACCCTTCAAAGTAACAAACTTAAATTCATCCGGCACACTCCTGGCCAGCTCTACCGCCTCTTGCAAAGACTCGACGACTAAGGTCTTGCCGAGCAGCTTCCACGCCAGCGCCGCGTATTTACTGTCGAACTTTACGAATTCAACAAGCCTGCCTTTAACACATTCGAATCCGGACCAGTCATTTGTATCTACAAACGGCTCTACCTTATCAAGGCTTATGAAATTTACTCTGCCGTCAAGTTCTCGAATCGTCTCAATATCAGCCAGCATCCTGCCTGTGCTGTTGATTACAAGCGCATCGGTCTGCCCCTCGAGGGCCGCCTCGACTGCATTCGCATATTCGACGCCGGTTTCTATCGTTTCCGCTAATATCCCTTCGACGTAATCGAATTTGTTATCAATCGCCCTTTCCTGCAATATGCTCTTAACACCAGCTTTAAGCCCCTCACGCCTTTTCTCCATATCTGTCAATATCGTCAGCTCGCTGTTAAGTGCGCTCCGCACCTCTTTACTGTGAGCTAACCGTTTATTGCCCGCCGCCAATGCTTCGTTTAGTTCTTCACTTTTTGTACGCTTGGTTTCCAGGCTCTCCTTCAGATCAGCTAAGACCTTTTCAATATCATCATGGCGGGCGTTGTGCTGTGCCTTTTCAGTCAACAGCCCCTCTAATTCCGCACGAGCGGTTTCCGCCCGCCCCGCGAGGCGATCTTTCTGGCTCGATAAATTGTTGCGATAAACTGAAATACTCTGGACCTCGTTATGAAGCTGTGCCGTCCTCCTTACTATGTCGATAATTCCCGATTTCTCATCTTCAAGATGAGCCTCTAATGACGTACACTCGGCATTCACTTCCTGGATGGCTTTCTGGATTTGCTCAACCGCCCCGCTTTTCTCTTCCAGAATCTTCTCACAGTTCGCCAGCTCCCCGCTGTATTGTGCCGAATTTTGCTCGAATTGCTTCTTCTGTCCCCGAAGTTTTTCAATCTTCTCGCACGCGGATTGTTCTCTTTCCTGTAGCTCGGAAATCCTCGCTCGCAAAAAATCAATTCTTTGAAGATGCTGCTCGATTTTGCTGAGAACCGAAACAAGGGAATTGTCCGTCTGGCTCAGCTTATGCTCTGTCTCTATTATTTCTTCACCCAAATTGCTTACCAGGCTGTCCTGTTGGGCCACTTCCGCCGCCAGGGCCCCAAACTGTTCACTAACCTCGTCAAGAACGGCCCCCTTATCTTTCATCTGATTACGGTTCTTCCCGTATTCGACAAGAGAATAGCTGACCTGAAGCTCTTTGAGTTTTTGAGTATATTGCAGGTAATTCCTTGCTTTACCAGCCTGCAGCTTTACACTGCGAAGCCTCTTGGCAATCTCGCCTAAAATATCTGCAAGCCGAAGCAGATTCTGTTCAGTCCGTTCCAGTTTACGAAGGGCTTCTTTCTTATGTGCCTTATACTTGCTTATCCCGGCAGCTTCTTCGAATATGAACCTTCTGTCCGTCTTCGATGCGCTCACTAAATACTCTATCTGGCCCTGCTCGAGAATCGAATAGGCCCTGGTCCCTATACCCGTATCCATAAACAACTCTCGAATATCCTTCAGCCGGCAGATTTTATTGTTTATACGATACTCACTTTCGCCGCTCTTATATATTTTTCGTGTTATCTGGACCTCTTCCGCATCGATAGGAAGCTTCCGCGTCCCGCTGCCTTCGGGGTTGGATATAAACAGGCTCACTTCCGCCGCACCCAGAGGCTTTCTGCTGCTGCTGCCGCCGAATATCACATCCGCCATGTGTCCGCTTCGCAGACTCTTGACACTTTGCTCTCCAAGGACCCATTTCACCGCATCGACAACGTTGCTTTTACCGCACCCGTTGGGACCTACAATAGCAGTTATCGGACAATCGAAAACAAAATCCGTTTTGTCCGCAAAACTCTTAAATCCGTTAAGAATAATTTTTTCAAGTCTCATCTCTTATCCTGTTGTTAACGTCCGGTAACTATTAATAAAATATAAACGTACTGCTTTTAGTCAAATATGCAATATTGTTATCGGCCGAAGAACTGTTTTCTCTTGATAATTAGCCGATTTTGGGTAAGGCTCCTGCCAAAAACTCCGCTTTTACTGCACCCTTGTCACACATCAGCTTCAAAAATGCTATAACATCCGCGTACGGAACACCTAAGCCCCCCCGACCAGGCTTACCTTCCTCTACGGGCTTTTCACAGAGCGTTCGGATAATGTCACTAAGTTCAAATGAACTTCTCAATTGAACAACCACACCAGGACGACGGGGATGTTTGCGGATTATCGAGACATAGCCCTGACCGGACGGGGCGTTAATGGTTATATTGCCGTCCTCTGAACGCACAAAAATCCCGCTACTGCAACGTATCGGGGCGCCGAATAAAGCGATTCGAGGCTGACCACTGCGAGAGACAAAAACTGCCTTCTGTTCGGTTTGCGATATCTGTTCCAAATAAAAATTACTTCCGACAAGCTCTTGTGTCACTGAAATATCGCCTAATTTCCGCAACTGCTCATAAGCGGCCAGCCTCACGCGAAAATCATCATCACGCAACAGCCTCCGCGATATTCGAGCCGCATCGTTACGCCTGGCCCCGGCGGTTATTGACTCAAGGGCCTCAATTCGATAAGCTGATTTTACGTCCAAAGCTATCTGCCTCAGAGTCATCAGGCCCGCGTCACTGCCCAGATTAAGCATACATCTGGCGGCTCGCAACCGTACCTGCTCATTCGATACTGTAAGCAAAGTATTCAGTCCGATGAGGCTTTGATTGCCTATGGCCTCAAGAGCCGTTTCACTCGCATCCGCGTCCTGCAAAGCGGCAAGTTTTCTGATAAATATCTTTATTCTCTCGTTGACAATTTCCGTGCTCTGAGCAAGATATGTCGCCTTCATTACTGAAATGAATCTTCGCTTTTGCTCTACATATTTAGCCGGCACTATCACCTCAACCCTGCCGAGCAAAACCACCTTCGCTATTCCGTCACCGAAAAGTTCGTTCAGGCGGTTTCGAATATTGTTTGTCATCCTGAAATCGAGATCGTAAAGTTCCAGAACTATCTTGTACTCATCAAGAACCTTTCCTCCGGCTAATACATATCCGGCCCTCTTATCGATTTTCGCTCTGCCGACTTTCTCAAAATACAGCGTCCCTTTTGCTTCGGCAACAACCTTCGTAGTGATACCGAAGGTCCCCACCGACTTTAGCTCCGTACCCAGCAGCCATCCTCCCTCAAGAGATGTGGTCTGTGTACCATCTAATGCGGATACCCTCACATCGAAATTCTCATTCCTCGAAGCCACAATCGGCATTATCCCATCTACCAGTACCACCGCCGTATCGGAACCGCTTATAAATTTCTCAATGTTTAATCTCCGCCCGGGAAATTGCGTCTGTATATGTTGTCCAAGATACGTCCTTATATCTGGAGGACATTCCCCCGAACCCGTACCCATTAATCCTACTGCCAAACTGTATCCTTCGAGTCTCACCGATTCCGGCCACGACATCTTCACCAGCGATCCTATCGTCGTACCTAAATCTATCGCAGGCACAAGGTCTTTTGACCCCCTGCCTCCCCCCTCACCACAGCCGCTTATAAAGCAGCCGACAAGCACTGCTGTTATCACAAAAACTTTTTTTCGAATGACAATTTTCATCCGGCCGGACACCTCAAAAAAACTTAATTTACCGCTAAGAAATCAATCTAAATAATACGCCGTTCAATCAATTCCGTCAAGTTTAATCTTACAACAGCATCACACCCCTTAAACATTGGCTAATAACGCATCAAACCGTTCATTTGCCGCTGCAATGTATTGTTCATCAGATATAAGGGGCTTTTCCAGTTTTGACCTCGTTTCTTCCGAAAGCCGCTGCTTTTCTACGATTTCCATACCCGCCGTTCGAAGAAGCTTTTTATATTTACTGATTACAGGCTTTAAAATCAAAGGCACCTCTCGCAAAATACCGCCTCCGCTTCTGTATATTTCACCGATCACCTCTGAACGCATATTTCTCGCTACCCTTTTGAATAACAGTTCGAGTACCTGGAAATGAGTCTGCTCCGGGAAGCCGCAGTTCGATATGACAACTAATTTCGCTTGCTTTTCAGACCTGCTTTTATGCACGCACTCTCCACCTTCGTCTTTCTCGAAATGCGGATCAAGCCCCGGAATAAGCCTGTCCATAAAATTTTTCATAATTCCCGTAACATTATCAACGTAAACCGGCGTCGCGAAAACTACAATATCCGATTCGCCGAACTTCTTAATCAATTCCGCCATATCATCTTTAATAACACATTTGCCCGGCGTCTTTATCCAGCATGTAAAACAACCCCGGCACGGGCGTATCTTCTTCTTCACAAGAAATACGTTCTCAACCTCAGCCCTCCCCTGCTCAGCACCCTTCGAAAATTCTTTGACCATGAAGTGGGTATTCCCCTTCTTACCCCGGGGCGAACCGTTAAAAATAGTAACCTTCATAACAATACCCCTTTTCTCGAATACAATTCTCTGCTTACTACTTCATTCCCCGACAATCTGACACACGACGGTTCTCGTACGAGGCCTCGTATCAAAATCCACCAAAATAATCTGTTGCCACGTCCCTAATGTCATTCTGCCGTCAACAACAGGCACACTCATAGAAGGCCCCAAAAGCGTTGCCCGAACATGCGCATGCCCGTTATCATCATGCCACGTCTCTTCGTGCTCATACCGGCCGCGTTCTGGAGCTATCTTCTCAAAACACGCCTCGATATCGTAATTAACTAATCCGGGTTCATATTCCGTCGTCGTTATCCCAGCAGTCGAGCCAACGTTGAAAACCGTAACAGTACCCTCCCTAACGCCTGATTGGCTTACAACCTCGCTGACCTGTTCGGTAATATTAATGACATCGCAATTACCCTTCGTTTTAATGTTGAGATTTTCCGTCTTAACCATTCGCTACAATCCTTAATATCGGCAATATTATCCCCCAACAACAGCAGCAAACATAACGAATCTGCCCTATTTTTGCAACCCCAACCTTCTGCCTTCTGCCCTCTGATTTTGCTATTTGCGAACAGCAGGCTTGATTTTGAGTATAAATAATGAAAGAATAAATGTTTTAGGAATATACCAATGAAAACGCAAACGGAATATACCCGAAAAAATTGGCTGTTATACTTAGTGCTTTTGTGCCTCATCGCATCCGGTGGCTTAGGAGGCTGGTTATTAACCGCCCAGGCACAAACAGCCGGCTCCGTAAAGAACCTGGCCATCGACGATTTCAGCAGAGCAAGAGGTCATAAAAACAGCCTAATCTGGACCTCGACATCCGGCCAAACTAAAGATAACAGCACAACCGGCGGCAAAATTTTCGTCCAAGAAAGCGGCAGGTCCTGCCTGAAAATAAAGCAGCTTCTCCCACGGAATAAAAGCCTCACTCTTCTTGGCACTAAACCCGTGCTGGATAATAACAACATAAATATCGCTGGTAATGATGGCATTTACCTGCGGGCAAAAGGCACTCCCGGCCAGGTGTCTCTCGGGATATGGATAGAGAGCGAACAAACCGGACGTCGGCTTTATCAGGCACAAATTGAGTTGAAAAACCGCTGGCAGGAACTCCGGCTGCCGCTTCGTGTATTTCGCTCGATGCCGCTCGGTATGGCCGTCAATGATCGGGAATTCTTCAGAATCGCCACTTTCCCCAACATCCAGCAAAGGACAGTTGAGATTTTCCTCGATGAGATTGGATTTTATAAGGAGCGGAATATGTACAACAAACTCACCGCCGCACAGCAGCGGATTATTATCAATAAGGGCACCGAACGGCCTTTCAGCGGCAAATATGACGACCATTACGAAAATGGAATCTATACCTGCGCCCGATGCTCGGCAAAGCTTTATGAATCATCTTCTAAGTTTAAGTCCGGCTGCGGCTGGCCCAGCTTCGACGATGAGATAGAAGGAGCCGTTAAACGGCAGCGCGATGCCGATGGCGTCCGCACTGAAATTCTCTGCAATAATTGCGGCGGTCACCTCGGCCATGTCTTTCTCGGCGAACAATCGACACCGAAAAATACCCGCCATTGCGTAAACTCTCTTTCTATGGACTTCATACCGGCCAAAGACCAGCAGCAGGCCGGAAAGGCAATATTCGCGTCCGGCTG
>DAOUVA010000019.1 GCA_030667885.1 Phycisphaerae bacterium | reverse complement strand
TGTTCGATTATACTTACCTTCATTTGAAGGGAATGCTATGAAGTCCGATGAAACAAAATCTTCTGTGAAGGAAAGAGACGAAGCTGCTGTCGAGCAGTTAAGGCAGCTTACACGGAAGTTGTGCTCCAATGATATTACAATTGCCAGGCTCGCGGCTCACAATCTGTCATGGATGCAGGAAGATGGCCTGGCTATATTCACAGAGACATTAATGGGCAACTACTCAAGGACAACAAAGAAAGCGGCAGCCTACGGACTGCGGAGTATGAAGGGCAGGATGAAGAAACTGGCTTCGGAGGTTCTTGAACAGGGGCTCAGGCATCGTGATCGAACTACAAAAGCCGCATGCGTAAAAGCCATCTCTCTTATGAAGGGGGGAACTTCGAAAAAAGGTGGCTCTCAGTCAAAGTCTCAATCATCCAGGCCTCAGATAAGGGAGTTTAACAAGGGACGTAATAGAAATACGGAAGATAAGAGATCTTCCAGCAGGTAAATGTTGTCTGAGGCTCTGTTTTTATAAAAGAATGATTATTTTCAATGCCCCTTGAATTGTGCCATCCATGGTGCTTCTGTTTCCCAGTTGGGGCAGGGAGCACTTATATCAAAGTTCTTTGCCCATTTGACATGCCACAGGTCCTTTAGGTAAACCTTCCTTGCCGAATAGTCCAGAAAGACGCCGTTTATGCCCTGTTGATGTCGGTTGATGCAGAACCGGTTCATGGAATTCGTGTGAGGATCAAGCCGTTCGCCTTCATAGCTCGGGGGCGTATCGTCATTCTCCGGGCCGGCGCACCAAAACCAGCAATCCAGAAATAATGGAATGTTGTTGCTGCCTTTGACATTGACAGTTCCCCAGTAGTTTTTGGCAGCCTGGCCGTAAAGCGGGTCGTCCTTGGCCACATAGAGCCAGTGGTTGATCCCATAGCTGCCCCAGGTTCCGGCCGGCTCGTATGTACCCTCTGGTCGTGAGCCGGTCACACCGACTTTTCCCCAGGATATGAATGTATTGCCACCGACGCCAAGTGTGCCGGTGCCTCCGGGCGGGTAAATGGGATTGGCAATTTTTAGCGCCATTGGGCAGATGCGTATCTTTGGTTCCCGATAGTAGTAGTCGTACATGACATTTATCCATCGCCCCGAGCCGCTTGTACGATTAGGAAAGAATCCGTTGTTATCGTCGGTGTATAAAGCAAAGATAGTGCCCCATTGCTTGAGATTCGACAGGCAGACAACTGCCCTTGCCTGTTCCCTTACACGCTGTAGTGCCGGCATTAATATTGCCATCAATAACGCAATAATGGCTATAACTACCAAAAGTTCTATAAGTGTAAAGCCGTTTCTCTTGCGCATGACGCTCACCTTTCCTTTCAAAATTGCAAATTTCGCTGATATGCTAATCTGCTGTAATTATAACAAACTAAGCTGCAGTTGTGCAAGCAATTAATGCCGTCTAAACTGAACTGAGCTGTCAGGCGGGATTAAATGATATTTTCTGAAAAACAAGTCTTTCTCTCGAAGCCTAAACCATAATTTCTGCTTGATTTTGGACACCTTTATGCCGATATGACACTGATAGTAATTGCTGATAGCTCGTAAAAGAAAGGCAGTTGAAAGTGGACAAGCAGAGTTTGACCGAACATATTTATCATAGGCCGTCTTCGGAACGTTTCTCAATTACAGGGAGGATAAAAAGCTTCAGGTATGCAATCCAGGGCATCACCTTGATGGTCAAGTCCCAGCACAATGCCTGGCTCCACGCCACTGCATCTGTTCTTGTTATGCTTGTAGCTGCTTTCTTTCGCCTCTCCCCCGGAGAGTGGTGCTGGATGGTAATCGCGATAATGGCTGTTTGGACGGCGGAGGCATTGAATACCGCCCTTGAATTTTTGGCCGACGTGACATCTCCGGAATTTCATCCTCTTGTGGAAAAGGCCAAAGACGTTGCGGCTGGTGCAGTGCTCATTTCCGCGGGCGGCTCTGTGATAATTGCGCTGCTGATTCTTGGTCCCTATGTTCTCAGATTTCTGAGTCTGGTCGAATAGCGTCTTTGAAAAATAGCTTCCTTTCTTCTTCCTGTCATAGACACTTCTTTTGCTGTTCTATTCTTTTTTTGGAATTTGCGGAATCAGCCAGGCCAGGAAGGCATCGGCGCTTCTGGTTTGTATAAAAATCTTACCCGGTCCGGTCAGCTCGCAGACTAAACCTTCGCCGCTGAAAAGCGTTGATTTCAACCCCCCTACTCTTTTGACACTGTACCCCACTCCTTCGGCAAACGCCACCATGTGGCCGGTATCAACGATATATTTCTGGCTGGCTTCAAGGTTGATCTCGTGAATAGCTCCATAACTCGACAGAAACACGCTGCCGGTGCCGGTCATCTTCAGAAGAAACAAACCTTCCCTTGAGAAAAAGGTCTTGGCACCGCCCCATTTGGTATCTACCTGGATATCCGGTGATGACGCAATATAAGAGCCTGATTGTGCGTAAAAACTTTGCCCTTTCAGCTCCAGAGCGTGAATGTCACCCGGAAGCGTTGGTGCAAAGGTTACTTCTCCGGAGTCGGCTGCCATAAAAGTATTCACAAAGAAGCTCTCTCCTCCTAATACGCTTCTCTTTAGGGCGCCGAATATGCCACCCTTGGCGGCGGTCTTGATTTCAATGGAGCTTGACATACTGACCATCGCTCCAGCTTCGGCAGATACAGCTTCTCCCTGCCTTAGTTTTATCTTCAGCAAAGAATAAGAAGGACGATAAAGAACTTCATACTCCATTTGTCAAAACTCCTTTCCCTTGAATCATATTTATGGTTTGCAGACACTATATGGCATTCTACTCTGAAACAAGGTTCTGGTCAAAGTGTTGTTGTTATATGCTTGAAATCGCTTCTAAGGTCGTGATGTGCTGTTAGCTAATGTTAGAATGCTTCAGTTAAGATTTGATCGAGTGTGCATGTGGCCACGCAGATTGAAGTGTCTGCTGCGCCGTAGTAGATTTTCATTTCACCGTCATCGGCTATGACCGCTCCGCATGCAAAACAAACATTGCCGACGTCCCCGATACGCTCATAATCTTCTCTCGGCGAAAGGATTGGACGGCTGCTGCGCTTTATGACTTTTGATGGGTAATCCAGGTCAAGAAGTACTGCGCCGATTCTGTAAATGGGGCCGGCGGAAGTCATTTTTACCCCGTGATAAATCTCAAGCCAGCCCTCGTCCGTTTCTATCGGGGTAACCGAAGCCCCGACTCTGAATTCGTCCCAGAAACCTTCATGGGGTCCGATTACCTGTTCTGAACATCCCCAGTTGATAAGGTCGGGTGAATAGGAGACCCAGATGCATCCTTTGCCGAGGCCGATTGGCCTGTCGAATCTTGCGTATTTTCCTCTTATTTTTCTTGGAAAGAGTAATCCGTCCTTGTTGCCCGGTTCGGAAATCAGTGCTATACGTTCGTAGTTAACGTAGTCGGTCGTTTTAGCTAAAGCGATACGCGGCCCGCAGTCTCCCACGGCCGTATAGACAATGTAGCAGGTATCTTCAAGGATGGTCACCCTCGGATCTTCAATTCCCTTTGTCTCGTATATGGCAAAAGGCCCCTCTTTTGCGGGCAGCATTACGGGTTTTTCATCAATAATAAAATTAAACCCGTCGCTGCTCCTTGCCAGAGCGAAAAATGAGTATCCGTGCTGCCCTTCAATCCGAAGCAGAAGATAAATCCCGTCTTCAGCCACGATGGGAGCGCCGTTGAATACTGTGTTGGCTCGGAAAGGAATGTCCTCCATTGTAATCGCGGGATTGCCCTCCCATCGCTGTAAAAGATCACTTGCCGGACACCTGGTCTTTTTCATTTAATACTCCACTTCGCTTTCGAAACAATTTTCCACGATTTTCTCAATTGTTGTTGTCCCGACGCAAATACAACTGTTTGCTGCACCGTAGAAGATTTTCAAATTGCCATCATTATCGGCAAGAGCACCGGTTGGAAAAACAAGGTTTGGAATGTCACCGATTCTTTCGTAGTTCTCCCGAGGTGATAGGATTGGGATGTTAGTCCTTCCTACTATTTCTGTTGGCTCTTGCTTGTCGAGGATAACGGCACCGATCCGGTAGATGGGACCCGCTGAAGTGTCCTTAACTCCGTAGTAGAGCACGAGCCATCCCTGGTCGATTTCCATCGGAGTTGCTCCAGCTCCAATTCGGCTCTCGTCCCAAAAACCTCCTCTCGGAGAGATGACGAGTTCTGAGCCGCCCCAGTGTAAAAAGTCGTCGCTGTAGGTTATCCATATACTGCCGTCGCTGGGCCTTTCCAGCCTGGCGTATCGTCCTTTTATCTTGTCAGGAAACAATACCCCGGCCTTTGTGTCCGGCTCAGAGATTAATCCAATACGTTCGACACTCCTGAAATCTTCTGTCCTGGCAAGTGCGAGTCTGTAACCGTAGTCGCCGAATGCGTTATAAAGGATGTAATAGACACCATCGAGAAATGTTACTCGTCCGTCCAGAACACCTCTTGATTCATGACGCCTGTACTTGCGCTCGTCGGATTGACTCAAAAATGGTTTACTTTCCACTTTGTAATGTCCGTCCGAAGTTGGCCGAGCCAGATGGATACTTCGGTGGCCGGTAAGATGTTCGATGGTTACCAGGAGAAGAATTTCACCGCGGAATAATACCACCCCGGCATTGTGTATGTCGGAACAATTGAAATCCAGGTCATTAATGCCGATGAGAGGATTTTGCTCCCATCTGTGCACTATGTCTCGACCACATCGTTTCGTAAGAAGGCGATCACTGTTAATAATCATTCGATAAAACTCCAACCAACCCCATGTTTGAAATTCGACAGGTTGTTCAGTCTAATCATATCGACCCAAACGGGCAAGTACTTTCCTTCTCAAAACAAAGAATTGTGAATCTCCGAGTTGAAGCGGAATCTGAACAAGGTACCGCTTCGGTATCCGTGGACCTGTTTGGGTGACTTTTAGCCTGCAAAAGACTCTCTGAATAGGGATTCTGCTGCTTATGGGACGAAGAATTTGAAAGTGGGCTTTACCGGCTTAAATAAATAGTTGAGTTGGATTTTAATGCACTTTTCAACTCTCCAGTATATAATCTCCCTGACATTGAAGGACCGGCCTGCTCCGGCATAGCTTTGCAGAGCCGAGTCGACAAGTCATTATATGTGGTTGTTTACTAATGGATATGAACTTATCTGCTAAAAATGTCGTATAGAAATTTATATAGTTTCTCAGTTAATTGATGCTGAATGTCTTGGGAAAAGTCAATGGAGTTGAGAAAGTTATTTTTGGTGTTGCTTCTGGTTGTTTCGATATCTCTCGAAGACCTAACGGCTCGATCTATGCTTAGGCAAAGAAGAGAATACCCGCATAGGCCGCAGGACAGTACGGCCGAACGTAATATGGTGGAGTTGGACTTATCTTATGATTTCTCCGTGCCTGGAGAAACTTTCAGGATAAGTTTTGTTGTTATACTGCCGGAGACGATACCAGGAAGACAGAATATTTTAGGTATAAAGTACTCTCAGAAACCAACGAGGATTTTCAACAAAAATGGAAACCGCTATGCGGAGTTTGTCTTTACCAGGCCTGGCAGGCAGGAGAAAGTGGAAATAAACATCAGGGCCGAATTGCTCAGATATGACCTGTTCACTGCGAGAGAAGAAGCCGAAAAAAAACATTACGAAGACACCGGATTGAAGGACTTCTTAAAACATGAAAAATATATAGAAAAAGACCATGCCGAGATACAACAAATCGCCGAAAGCATAGACGGTCACACGCAAATAGACATAGTGAAAAAAATATATAACTATGTTATTGATAATATGGAGTACACGACACACAACGATAAAGACTGGGGTGCGGTCAAGGCCCTGCAAAGTAAAAAAGGAGACTGTACCGAGTACTCTGATTTATTCGTTGCTCTTTGCAGGGCAAAAAAAATCCCTGCCATGTTCGCAGCAGGTTATACGGTGCGATTCGGTGATGTTTCGCCGAAACATAATTGGGTCGAGGTCTTTCTGCAGGACTATGGATGGGTCCCTTTTGACCCGAGCTGGGGTGATTTTGAAAACTTCATCTTACGAGACAGGTCATTTAGCAGGATGAGGCCGGTTTACATGTATCTTAATCACATCCGAAATGACGAAATGATTAATAATTCTCATTTTGCAGGATATAAGTACTGGGGTGATAGAGCCAAAGTAACTGACTCAATTGAGTTCAAGAGAATTTCACCAACCTTCCCAATGATCCGTTGACATTACCGTTTACGGAACCGGTTCCGAGTAGGTTTCGGGTTGAAACTCAAGTACCATATAGGTCTCGAAGCCTGCGGGATTTTCCGTTATTCCTGAGCGATTAAAGACCAGATCAACACTGCCAAGTAAGGTCATTGGGTTTTCTCCGTAGTTTATTATTGACCCGTTGACTGTTCCGCCGGCACTTCCGAAAAATTCGATCCCGCTTGCGGCAATGGCGCCGTTGATGGTATTGAAACTTCCTCCGAAGGAAGCGTCAAAACCGGGAGCCATTAAGAATGTTCCCGTTTCTTGAGTGATATCGCCAAATGTAGCATCGAGTTGAGATACGCTGCTGCTGTCAACATTTCCTCGGAATATAATTTGATTGTCGTCGGATGGATAATCCAGATCACCATCACCTATAACGACGCCGATAACGTCGGTGTTACCTGTGAATGTGACAATATTGGGGGTTTCGATAAATACTATTCCTTTGAGGGTTACATGACCCGAGAAAAGAGGATTTGTACCCGCGGGGATTCTAATATTTTCAAGTGTCATGTCGGTGGTCGTGTCGGTCGCCGGATCAAAAGTATTAACAACGTAATGCTCAAAAGCTGCCGGGTTCGGAATGGGGAAATCAGTCGAGGGTGCCCCGATGGTAACTTGTTGGTTATCAATGGCATCCTGGCCGGTTTCTCCGCCTATGGAACTTGAATTACTGACACTTGGATTGGCTAAAGGATTGGAGATACTGACATCACCGGCTATTGTGCAATTACCCGTCAATGAAAGCGCATCGTTGTTGTTCGTACTTTCGATATATACATTTGCTTCTGTAGTATCATTAAGGCCATTGACCTCGATACTACCCTGCAAATGCAGAGGCCCTTTGGTTGCAATTCCATAATCGAAAATAGGATGTTTTTTCAGTGCGATATTATAATTCACTCTTATTGTGCGTGTTATTTGGTCACTTCTGCCGATGACGTCCATCTGAAGCGTATTATTATTAAGTTGTTCGATGGTAGCTTCAAAGTTCATATTGTCGGCTGTTGCCAGCATGACCGGCGGAATAGTTATTGTTGAACTGCTGTAACTTGCGCTTATGTTTGTGATGCTGTTGGCAGCCAGATCATTTTGGAGGCTGCTGAATACTGTACTCAGATAGTTGGATGGAGATGTCGAATCTGGTATTGTGACGCGCTTCATCCAATATTGCATTGCTTCCAAGCCGGAATGAGCGGCAGATAGAGTTGAATTGAGCTTGCGCTGATTAGAAGCAAGCTGGACGTTCGTGCCGGACATTGTGGCCATAGAAACTGCCAATGCGGAAAATATAAGCACGAAGATCATAGATATGATTAGGATTGCGCCACGGCGATTTTGAAGAGTATTTTTTGTGAGTGCCATTTTCCTCCCCTCCGAAAATAGTCCTCGTTTTTGAGAGAATTTCAATAACTTAAATTCCCTCTAACTAAACTATAGCAAATATTTGTGATCAAGACAAACGGGCGGAGAATTATCTTTATTGGACTACAAAATGTTGAGCCTATTTTCAATATTAATTAGCTCAATACATTAGCATTCGTAACAAACATTTCTTATACTTTAATTAGATTAGAGAAGTTATTAAAAAATCTCTGGACGTAGGGTGTTTTCCGGGGGGAGAAAAAATGACACCCATAACAAAGAGATCGGAAAGGCTGTTTCGCCGGGGCGCTGTCTTAATCATATCGATGATCTTCGTGCTTATTTTTTCCACTTTAGCAGTTTCGTTGCGCAATACGGGACAAATGTAGGTTTTTCCGCCGAGAACAGTGAGGCCGGAATACCTGAAGATGTGGGAACCATTTACATCCACCCCGATCCTGGAAGAATGCTTCCTGTTGGGATTAAGAGCACTGTTATAATAGTACCCCTTCCGGAAAGCTATACCGAGAACTAAAGTGGATTATCAATTAGGCGAATATAAAAAAGCGGGCCGAGAGGAGGGTGAATACTACCCGGCCCGCATCGTACCACCCCCGGTATTATTATACGATTGGCAATTAGTGCAGGTTCAGTCACAAAAAACAAATCTCCCCCCCCGCTCTCAGATGGTTAATGAACAAATTCCAACGGGATTTTTAGCTAAGACCTCATTTGTGTAAAGCTAAAGTATCCTGCTTCCGGGAGGTAAAATCAGATTCTGTTTTTTATTTTGATACTCGTCTGTCGTCAACCTCTGTTTTGGCCTTTATCTTATTGCCTTCGAGAATAACCTGCCCGACTTGCTCTTCGATACGAATGCCGACGGTTTGACTTTGTAGCTTATCTTCGCGGGTATCACGAATAATATTGTTTTTGAAAACCAGATTGTTGGTCTGTCCTCGAATACGAATACCCGCTGCTTGTCCCTGTGTACCATTGTTCTCGATGATATTTTCTTCGAGACGATTTCGATGGGCGGCCATCCCCAACGTTTCATTTCTGAAAAAAATTCCGTCCTGATTGTTCGAACGGACGATATTACTACGAATAAGATTGTCCGAATCTTTGTGCCCGATGGAAATGCCGAATTGCCCGTTACCTTCGAGAATATTGTCTTCGAATAATCCATGCCGAACACGCCAGCACAAAAACAGACCGTCAGTTCCATTACCGCGTGCAACACAATTGTTGATGTGCGGACGCTGCGAGCCGCTGCCCGGATGTAAGCCAAGATAGTTATTATTCTCACAAACACAGCCGGATACGGTAACATCATTAGATTGCTGGAAACTGATTCCGTCCCCATTATAGTTTTTAACCACACAGTCCTTGATGACTGTCCCAAAAGCTCGATACAGAAAAATCCCTGCGCCTCGGCAGCCATTCAGGTGAACGTTTGCGCCCTTATTGCCGTCAATTACGAGATTTTCAACTTGCGCACCTTCGATGTGATAGCCGCTTACTACCGGGAAAACTGTTGCCGCTTTGGCTTTGTTATTTACCATACAATCCGCCATCAGGGGCTTGTCGATTGAAAAAGTGTTATCGTTTCGACCAGTAATACGTGCAACAGTGGTGTGGAATCCACCTGACTTTTCGTCCCAAATTGCAACGCCATAGCCAACTTCGAAGCCCGTTGGATCTTCCAGCGTGATTTGCTGCTCGCCAAAGTCGCCATCAAGCGCCAGAGCGGATACACTCCCCCTGGCCTTACGCAAGATGGTTTTGCCCTTCCTGCCCCTGACTATTACATTGGAGCGCAGATGCAGGGAATCATACATCATATACTGCCCCTCATTGATTTCAACTACTCCGCCTCCGAGACCGGCAATATAATCGACCGCGGCCTGTAAGGCCCTGTTATCATTGCCTCTTAAGTGAGCGTTATCTTTCCCTACGGTTATGTGAGGCAATTCTTTCATTGCTGAGTGCATAGCTTTGGGCAGTTGCCGCTCGTCCGGCTGAGGCGAGAAATCCTTTCGAGTATTTCCGGCATATACAAAACTGCCTGTGCTGACAACAATAACAAGCGATAAAAAAAGATTTGTTTTCATAGTGTTTTTCAACCCCTTTCTGAATATATCCTCTAACAAATTACTTCAATCGCAATGGAACACCTCTTCCATATCAGCCCACCACTGGCCCTCTGCTCTGTTATCAAGCGGTTCCTGAAGTGGTTTGCACAGGCCCCACCATTTTTGAGTCATGGTATCGGCGGCCATTTTTTGCATGTCGGCCTGGAAATCCTGCCCTTCATATTCGAAGTAGCTGAATAAGTATCCGTCTCTGTGGTAAATCGAGTAATTACGAATATTGCACTTTTTTATCATGTCCAGAACTTCAGGCCATACCTCAGAGTGAAGTTTTTTATATTCTTCGAGTTTCTCCGGCCTTACTTTGATTACCATACCATAGCGTTTCATAACAACTATCCTTTAGAAAACAATCAGCTAAGACCTCTGTCCTTCAGCATACTGTCACAACAAGCCCTTCCCGATTGACGTCGTAGTTAAAGAACCGGGCGCGTTCATTGGCTGGTTCTGTATCCAGCATAATCCTGACCTTCCCGGCATCTTCTGCCGATTTGCAAACCATTAGTAAAAATCCCCCTCCCCCGGCGCCGAGAAGTTTTGCTCCGAAAATATACGGTTGGATCCTCGAAAACAATCTTTCTACTTCATCATTGGTGGAATTTGGACCCAATTGCTTGTTAAGCTCCCAGGCTGCGCTGACCAATTTCCCGAAAGCCCGTATGTCCTTACGGGACATTGCTTCTGCTACCTGCCGGGCCAGTGAGTGAATCTGCTTTAGTGTGAATAAAGTTTTGCGGTCTCTGTCCAGATAACGCCCTACCACCTGGCCGAGAATATCTTTAGCCAATCGGGTAATACCCGTGTAATATAATAGGGTTTGGCCGTTGTTAATCTTTGGATCGAGAACATCTGCGGGTAAAAAGTGAATTCTTGCATCGGGGATAAGTCCCGGCTCGGCTGTAACAATCTTTGCTCCCCCTACTGCCCCGCCGATTTGGTCCTGCCAGCCTCCACCTGTCGTCAACGATTGCTCCAGGCATAAAACCGAATGGAACAGTTCCTTATGTGTTAACGTCCTGCCCAAAGCCCTTTGAATCACTGCAAGGATAACCGCCCCTATTATACTCGATGTCCCCAGGCCGCTGCCTTTGGGAATTGCTGCTAATGTGGTTAATTCGATACCTCCACCGAATTCCTCCAGCATTTGCCTCAGAGTTGTGCCCTTTGACCAGTCGGCTGCCTCAGGGGAAAATCCCGATAACGCCAGTGCCGCCTTGGCTAAAGCATAGTCGCTGGTTGCCTTACGATTATCTAATAACTCCTCAAGAGATGTAATTTCAATCCGCGTACCTAAATCAATCGAGCTGATACGGATAACAGGTTCCTTAATCACCTTCATATAAGCTTGAATGGGCGGCTGACTATTTAGATTTACAGCGGTATCTATAACACAGCCGCCGTGTTCGAGTGAATAAGGTGGTGTGTCTGTCCAGCCGCCGCCGGTATCGAACCTTGCAGGAGCACGTCCCCACACAATTTCATCACTTCGCAGAGCATTACGCGGCTTCAGGGTATTGTTGCTGCCGCTCGAAATTATCACCTTGCCTAATGATTCGAAAGCCAGACTGCGGGCCTGCTTCGCCCACTCCTTTAGTTTTACCGATGAATCCAGCCCCAGACCTGCCGAATCAAGCCAGTCGTGCTCTGGGCCATTGAGCTTCTCACGCAATCCCGGAAAGACTTTTTCTACCGGCATATCACCGTCGCCAAGCTCTGACAAAACTGAGCCAATTGTATGAATGACTCTGGGAAAAACCATTGAGTCCAGGCTATTGTCGTTATTGCTGTTGTAACGCCATCTTGCTTCGGCAAGCATCTCGGCAATCCATACGGATTGTTCGGCGGTATTCTTTAGGATATGAGTTAATTCGCCCGCGGAGAATCCGCTGTCTTCCCTGAACATTTTCCGCAATGATTTTTGAATCTCATCTGCGCGAATCAGGCCTCGCCTTTGGTAAAACGCTTTCTGGTCGGTTAATGTGGCGATTTCAGCCGAGCTGTAACGATCTGCTGCCAGCCATGTGCGAAAATTCTCAGAACTGGCCTCGGCTGGATTGAACAACCACAACCACTGGCAATACCGGCTGTGCTTACTAACGGCAGGGAAAATCCTGGCATTCCACAAGCTTTGTTGTTCGATTGGTATATCGATATCCCAGAGGTCTTCCGGCTCAGCCCCCACGAGCTTTAGCCAGTCAAGGACAGGTATTCCGGAGAAAGTCGCCCCCTGCACAACGGTATTTTTGAAAGAATCGTATATGTTATAGCAGCGCACGAACCAGACTTTCTTCCCATTGCGGTCGAGGCCTGGAATCACGTCAATGCACATCTGCGATGGCACGTACACAGGCTCATCGACATCCAGTCCCACGATAACGTTTTCACCGCCTAATGTCAGCCTCGAACTTATCTTACACCCTTCCACCCAGGCGTTTGTTCCCGCAATTTCACCGCCGTCAATTATCTTGTTATTGATGCTAAGGCACGTGTTTAGTGAAGTTGAGCCTTTATCCCTTTGCATCAGGATATTACCGCTGTTGATTACCTGCCTGCTTGTGCCGAAGTGCAGGAATTCACATCGGGGCAGAACATTAACACCAAATGGGATGCTGCACAGCGATTCAAACAACCTGCCCAATAACGCACTGTCCCAGAGTGAACCGCTCTGTTGTACAGATTTAATGTATTGAGCCGAATTTGCTTCACTGCCCATACCGCAGCATATCTCACGATAGAAATCAAGCCCGTATTTGAACAGCGCCTCGCTCATCCTGCCGGTTAATTCTAACCTGCCCTCGGAATTGCGTTGCATACCGAAAATGTTCAGCAGTATCGCCGCAGTGTCCGCCGCGAAGTTCATAACTCCGATATCCAGAATCACCTGTCCATAAGGATCTATAGCACCACTGCCCTGCTGCTCGGCCGGTGAAGGCTTCTGCAGAAAAAGCCTGACCTGGTTCCCCTCGCCCCGGCAGAAAACGCCGTGATTCTTCCCCTCCTCCACAGATGCGTAACAGCCTAAACCTGTCAGACCTTTTTTGGCAAACCGCACCTGCTCCGGTTCGAATCCCAGTAATACGTCACCCGATGTAATAGCGACCTGGCCGGCCCCGGGCTCCGGAGCCGGAAGCTTCAAATACGTTGGCAACTGCCGGTCGAACAAAGTCAGGGGCAGGCAGCAGTCACTTTCACCCGGCACAGGAAAGAATATTTTCCCGCACGCACTGTAAACAGGCAATCGCCTGGAATCACCACCGGCATGTACAATCAGAATTCGAAGTTTTTCGAGAACGCTTTGACAGGCCTCTGTACCATTGTGAACACTGTCCTGGTGCATTTCCCGGTTGAGAACTTCGAGCAGACAGCAGATTGTGCTTCCTCCGCTGCCAATGCGCTTGCCGCCGGGATCGGGCACAACGATCACATCTCGAACATAAGGCAGCAGCCCAAGCTCTTGTCTCAGAGCCAGTTGATATTCATAATTTCCGGCCTGAGCATCATTTGATGCTGTAATAATCAAATAATCCCAGCTATTTGTGCTCATGTCTCAATATCTATCAGAACAAGTCTCCGGAGTCAATAGTTTCTATAAGGCCATGTCCAAAGTCAAGGGGATGCCAAGCATTGTGAAGTGGAAAAACAAAATGGCGGCGGCTAAATCTGCTTATTCAAATCGTTGATTTTATTTGAAAAG
Source organism: Phycisphaerae bacterium (assembly GCA_030667885.1). Lineage (GTDB taxonomy): Bacteria > Planctomycetota > Phycisphaerae > Sedimentisphaerales > Anaerobacaceae > NIOZ-UU13. Next base: position 4,087 of record DAOUVA010000019.1, on the reverse strand, counting down.
TTTTAACGCCATCTTAGGTATTATGTTGGCCTGAGCTAATATTGACATACCTGCCTCTGCAAGCACCTGGTTCTTCGTCATCTCTGACATTTCGCTGGCAACATCGACATCCGAAATACGAGACTCGGCTGCCTGCAGGTTCTCAACCTGAATATTAAGCACTGATATCGCACCTTCAAGACGGTTCATCTTGTAACCGAACGTGCCGCGGGCTGTATCTTTGGTGGTGATTGCGCTGTCTAACGCTGTCACTGCACTCTGAGCGCTGGTTGCGTTGGAAATGGTCAGGCCAGTAATGTTAAGGCCGCTCGATGCGCTGGTTATATTGCTGCCTGTAACACTGATGCTGTCGGTTGAAAGTTTCCCGATGTGGATTGAAACGGTGGCGGAGTTGTCGAGCATCTTGATGTCATTAAACTCTGTCGATCCGGCGACACGGTCGATTTCCGACCGCATTTCCTGGAACTCGCTTTCCATAATCGCTCTCTGCGCTGAAGAGTACGAGCCTGTGGCCGCCTGCTCGGCCAACTGCTGCATACGCACTAAGGCGTCATCGATTGTCGCCATAGCCCCTTCCATTGTTTGCAGCATACTAATTCCGTCCTGAGCGTTACGAACAGCCTGTTGGATAACAGCAATGTCGGCCCGCATCAATTCGCGAACAGCCAGGCCGGCCGCGTCGTCCTTTGCGCTGTTGATACGCTGGCCTGACGACAGCCTTTCGACCGATGATGCCAGGGCATTGTAGCTATTGCCCATGTGCCGTGCGGCGTTTGTCGCCATAAGATTATTCTTGATTATTAACATATTATGGCCTCTTAAATAACTTGCCGAATCAGCTTTTCATGAGCCTGTCAAAAGCCCACTGGATACTAATTAGGATATGCCTCCAGAATCCCTGATAACGCTGCCTCCATCTGAAATTATCGACCAAACTCTAAGCGGACTGAAGAACTTTATTCTCAGGTGTTTGTTAAATCGTTAGGCCGATAATGCGGATTAAATCGGGTATAATATTGCAGATGGCCTGCTTAAAACAGGATGTCATATAAAGTTTTGGGGTTGTCTTATCGATGCCATTGTAAGCTGATTTGACAGCCATGTAATGGATAGGAGTGAGTAAGGAAAGAGCCTGCCGAAGATCACTCCGGCAGGCTCAACAAAATATTCTTCATTTATCCTGTGCTGCGTCTTCTGGAAGTACGGATAACTTTCGTACCTGTTATCTTCTGGCTGCCTCTGGAGGTCGTTATCTCCCCTGTTAGCTTAGTATCTTCAATTTTTCCTTCGAATCTTATCTCGAACGATTGGTCACCGAATTTCAAAACCGTTAGGAAATCCACTTTGTCGTTTTCCAGGTTGATCTTCTTGATTGGAATAGCCCCGTACAATGCGCTCATGTCCGGTTTGACCAAAAGTCTCTGTTTCCGGTTTCCGCGCTCGGATGCAACTTCAAGGTTCCATGTACCGATAATGGGAGCACCAACAAGCTTTCCCTCTACCGTAATCTCTCCCCTCTCAGACTTCATAATACCGGAAAGCGTATCTCTCTGAACGGTTCCCTCAAAAGTCGATTCCCGTTTAGTATCCTGGTATGTGCTTGTGCGTTTGAAGGTCAGTTTGCCCCGCTCGTATTGCAGGTCGGTAACTTCACTTTCGCCCCGTCGGCTCTGCCATAGGCCGGTGAGATTGCCTTCTTTGTCAGCTTTAACAACAAGCGTTGATGTAAATTCCCGATCTCCCATCTTGAGAGTCATTGCCCAGCTCCCGACAGCCCTCTGCATTCATGGTACTCGCTGGCCTTCGAGCTTATTTTCCCCTCTGCTGCTCGACCAGATACCCGAGATTTTACCGTCCTCGATTGTCCCTTTGAAGTTTGACGTCGAGGTTTCACCGTCACGATTACGGCTTTCCCGCGAGAAGCTGATTTTACCTTCTTCGTACGTGATGTCTTTTAGTTCGCTAAGTCCCATGAAGCTAATCCAGTTGCCGGTTTGGTTGCCTTCCCTGTCCCTCGAAAACGACAGAATCGATTCGAATTGTCTTCCTCCATCGTAATCGACCTTAACCTGCCAGTCGCCGTATAATCCTCTTCCACGGGATGACTGGGCCCTGACCTGTGCTGATAGCATGACCATAACCATCAGTGTACAATACAGGACTGCTTTGAAAAATGTTTGGTGTTTCATAATGTGGTCTCCTAAAAAGATTAATGATTTAGCCCCTTAATCAATTATTGATTAAGGCGTGTATTACTCTTGTTCCCAGGGTACTATCCACTTGTAAATCGTATGCTGCTCTTCTCCGTAGTATTCTTCGTCATCATCGTTACCATTTCCAGAGGAATTCATACGATATACCTCCACGGGCTTGGCGCCGCGCATATCGAAGTCGTGTGAAAGAATACGGGAACCGGGTCTTAGTTTCTCTAACTGCGGCATCAGTTTTACGTTCAGGCTCGGAAGCAGGTATAAAGTCACCACATTGGCCTGGCTAAGGTCCAGTGTGAAGACATCCTCATGTTTGATGGTCACCAGATCCTCGACATTGTTCTTTCTCACATTTTCGAGCGATTCTCTGACACGCTTCGGATTGATATCGAAACCTATGGCCTTGACTCCGTATCGCTTAGCCGCGGTCACCACTATCCGCCCATCACCGCAGCCCAGATCATATACCACATCTCCCTCTTTTATCTCCGCCATTTCAAGCATCTTGTCCACTACTTCCTGCGGGGTAGGGACATAAAGAATATCCGGCTTCCGAAATTTTTTCTTGATTTGGACGTTTTTTTGTCCGGCTGATGTGCGCCTGATTTTTTTGCCTGTTACCTGTTGGCTGCCTCTGGAGCTGGTCAGCTCACCGCTCAGCTTCCTGCCGTCCAGATTACCAGCGAAGCTGATATCGTATTTTTGCTCACCGAATTCCAGTTCTGTCTTAAACGCCACTTCGTTATCGTCAAGACTGACCTTCTTAACGGCAATAGGCCCGAGCATCGCGCTCAAATCGGGATTGACCCGAAGCAACTGCTTCCGGCTGCCGGAATCAGATGAGATTTCAAGCTCCCACTGGCCGACAAGGGCTGCGCCAACGCGTGTCCCTTCAGCCGTAATGTCACCCCGTTCTGACTTGATAACACCGGAAAGCTTGTGCGACTTGAGTGTTCCTTCGAAGGTCGATTCCCACTCCTGGTCCTGGATTTTGCTCTTCCTTTGAAATGTCAGCTTGCCCTTTTTGAATGTAACGTCCGTAATCTGATGCTCACCCCATTGGCTTTGCCATTGGGCGGCCGGTTTTCCCGCCTCGTCCGCCTTGACCACGAGCATCGTCGTGATATCACGCTCACCCACTTTGAACTTCATTTCCCAACTGCCCATTACCATAGGCATCCGTCTCAGCTTTTTGCCCTCGACCTCGAATTCACCTCTGTCGTTCGATAGAGTACCGGAGAGCTTGCTGCGCTGGATCGTACCGGTAAAGTTTGACGTGATTTCAGTGTCACCGAACCGGCTGACTTGTACGAAGCTTAGTTTATTCTCTTCGTACTTAAGATTATTCAGCTCATTGACTCCCCAAAAAGCAATCCATTTGCCTGTAATCTTGCCCTCCTTGTCCTGGGAAAATGACAAAATCGATGTCACCTGCTGGCCGTTAAAGTCCATCTTAATTTCCCAGTCTCCTGCAATTCCTTTCCTTTGTTGTCCAGCCGATGCTTGTGACGAAAACGTCAAAAAAAGCATAAGCGCAAGAAAACAGACTGTCTTGAGAGATGTTGGTACTTTCATTACATTTTCCTCCAATAAAACTTCTTTAAGCCATTCTCTTATACTATTAGAGAGTTACGATTCTCAATCAAAAAATAATTATATGCGGAATATCATGCCGCATCACTTCAGAACACACTTTCATTTCGAGCCTGCTATGCAATACAAATTCTCCTTGCCTTTGAGGTACATTTCATCACCTACAAAGGCAGGCGAACAATCGAACCTGTCTTCCAGTTTGTTTATGGCAAGAACCTCTAATTTCTCTGAAGGTTTAAGTACGTAGGTTACGCCTCTTCGTCCGACAAAATAGACCCGGCCTG
>DAOUVA010000220.1 GCA_030667885.1 Phycisphaerae bacterium | reverse complement strand
GACCAACACCTGCGGCCAATGTATGTTTCATAAAATTTCTACGTGTGATAGGCTTCATTTTCATCCTCCTGCTTGAATTTGTGATAAATTTAATGGCTCGGACTCTTTACAAGCCAAAATGCTATTATTCATTAAAATCTGTATAGCTTCTTTGGAATGTATTATGAGAACAACACCCTCAGAAACCACACAATAAAGTACTCAAAAAAAGAAATAAAAGCAAGAAACAAATTGAAATATTCAAAAACTTCAGCTTTTATTAAATTGTCATCATGTCATTTGTTCATTTAATGATTTCTTCGATTGTCCGAGCTACGATATAATCCGGGAGTTTTCTCAGAGTTGGTTCTGACTTATAAGCAGATATAATGGTCTTATCTGGAAATGCTCCGAGTTCTTTAATAAGCTCATCAGCCAGGAATCCCAATCGTTCCGCCATTTCACCTGTCTGAACTTTACTGCGGGCCGCTCTCACCAAATCCTTAAATTCTGACCGGCTGTCATACCAATCGAGCTGCAATTCCAATTCAAATGCTTCCCTATACCGAGTTTGGTCAAAAGTATATTGAATACCAAATGGATTATATGTCTCGATTCGTTCATCTACAAAAGCAAGACAAGCTTCTTTGTATGCTGCAAACTTATCCTCATCAAAATCCGCAAATCCGCATTCTTCAATTTCCCTTGTCAGCAGTTGTTCCACTTTTGTTATTAAAAGTTTCTTGTTAGCTTGAAGCCGCTCATAAAGGACTTCATAATATGCCTTCAAAAGTAAGCTCGTATCAGTCATCAGTTATTGAGTATCACTATTTATAGCCGGATGTTCAATTCGTATTTGCACTTAGGACAAAGGATTCGCATGAAATCGCTCGTCTGTACGTCTCTGCCGGATGGTTGCTGCCCAACCTCCTGTGACTCTTTGTGCAACTCGTTACTCTTGGCTATCAATAAAGAAGGATTGGTATAGGCTAATGCGCCAAGTTTTTCATAAAGCCAGATAAGATGCTTTTTTGTCCCTATCAATTCACCGCATTTTTCACAAAACTGAAGCTCGTATTCGTGAGTCTCGATGGTATCTTCTCTGTTAAGTACGGCCGGGTCCAACTCATTGGAGAGCGATATTCCTGTTTCAGTAGTACAGTTGGCTTCACAATTCCCACAGGAAATGCAAGCATCGTATCGGTGTGTGATTCTTCGAACAGGGGGTGTAGCTTCAAAATCATCCTCCATGCTTAAGCATCCCGGAGTTGGACAGACATTTACACATGCCCCGCAGCCTACGCAAGTTTCGAGATCGAATTCAGGCTTACCTCTGTACTTTTCCGGCACTTCACTTGGCAAACGCAATTTTATACTCCCTCAGTTTATTTTTAATAATAGAGAATATTTTCATTTATTTCATTTCAGGGATACCGATTTCTTTTCTGCCTTTTACTTATTTTTCAAAAACGGCTCCCATAGTCCACTGCCTGGAAGTTTAACAACGATATCCTCTAATACCTCTTCCGTGCCGTCATCGGCATGAACATCTTGATAATCTAAACTTCCATCCTCGCAGGAAGTTACGCACAATGGTTTTTCACCCGGCTCTAATCTGCCTTTGCATAAATCACATTCACTACTCGGAAATTGTATTAAATCAGTGTATATCGTTCCAAACGGACAGGCTATCGCACAACTGCCGCAGCCGGTGCATAACATATTCGCCCGTTTAATAATATCGGTATGAAAATTATCCTTCGGCACTTTCCCCAACACCCCCCGTGGCCCGGTACTAACTAATAACATTTTGTCCATCAAACCGCCCTTTTCACTCGGAACCTTTTCCAAAGCTCCTTGCGGGCAGGCATTGACACAAGGCGCCACCTCGCACCTGCGGCATATCAAGGCAAAACGAATCAACTCCATCAGTGAATCAAATCCTTTGTTCAGCGGATGGTGCTTATACGAGCATTGCACTCCGGACTCTTCCTGAGGTTTACATTTAGCCAAATCAATTATTAATTTCATACCCATAATAATGAATCTCTAATTTCAAACCTGATATTCTTATTGCAATGCTCTTCAATCCCAGATCTCCGGATGCCCCTTTACCTGCTCATAAGTAAACACCGGTCCGTCCTTACAGACATAATACTTGCCCATCATGCAGTGACCGCACTTGCCTACTCCGCAGCACATATTTTTTTCCATCGATAAATATATTTGCTCAGGACTAAATCCGAACTCCAATAATTTCAAAGTACCGAATTTCATCATAATCGGTGGGCCGCACACAACCGCTACGGCGTTAGAAATATCAACATCATCAGGAGAAAGTATTGTCGTTACCACGCCAATATTACCGTCCCAGGTACCGTTCGCTTCTTCAATGGTCAGTTGTATATCGACCCCTTCAATTTTCTGCCAGGAGTCAAAAAGATTGTTTTTATAAATAAAATCTTCAGGTGTTTTAGCACTAAAACGGCATACAACAGATTTAAATTCGCTTATTCGGTCAACAAGTGTTAAAAACAAAGACCTTATTGACGCTAATCCAATACCTTCACTGATGATATAGACGTCCTTACCAATAAATTCATCAATAGGATATCCATTTCCATAAGGCCCCCGAATACCGATTTTTTGTCCCTTCTCGCATTCATGTAATAAACCGGTCATCTTACCGGCCTTCATGATCGTTATTTCCATCTTTTTTGTATCATAAGGTGATGATGATGGAGTAAAAGGCGCCTCACCAACTCCCGGCAAAGTCAACTCTACAAACTGACCTGTTTCGAAATTGAATGCTTCTTCCAGTTCAACGACAAAACTTTTAATCGTTGATGATTCTTCTATTATATCAACAATTCCACCGTTTATAGGTTGGTACAGATTTCGTTTCATTTTGCAGCTTCCGCTTTTGCCTTGTCTTTACCCTTGAGTTCTTCATTCAACTTTTTTAATACCTTGCGGATATCCACCTCGCCCGCTTCTCCGTCAACGCATCTGCCGCAACCAACACACATATCGACGCCGTATCTTTCAAGAAAATAAGAAAACTTATGCATAAAACGATGCCTGAGCCTGTCCCCAAGTGCCTTTCGGGGATTTGCACCGCCAGCAACTTCAGCGTAAGCAATCCGCATGCAACTGTCCCACATCTTTATCTTTGTAAAATAATCTTCTTGCTTGGTATCATAAAGATAGAAGCAATGGCAAGTGGGGCATACTCGCGTACAACCCTGGCATTCAACACAAGTTTTCGCTTCTTCGTCATAAACAACTGAATCCTGGCTATTGCCCACAATTTCATTAACCGGCGAATCAAATTCGAGAGCGGAGTTAATTTCCTCAAGTTGTTTTTGTGTTTCTATTCTGACCTTGTCCCGTTTAGCTAATATGATGTCGGTTGTCTTGGTAAAAAGCTCGGAGTGTTTCTCTATAAAGTCTTTCCCCTTTTGCGAACCTGCTTCGATAATAAATTGGTCCTTTACCTGTGAAACATTCAAATCATATCTGTTTTGGGCAAATGGCTTCCCGCCTAAAACATTGCAGAAACAACTATCGGCAGGCTGTGTACAGTCCGATGAGATTATAAACATTTTCTCCCGTCGCGACACATAAAACGAGTCTTCATATTCCGCTTCCTTAAAAACAATGTCCAGTATCTCAATAGAACGTAAATCGCATTGTTTGAGTCCGAAAACTGCAAAAGGCTTTATGTTAATCGGATCAGAAGACTCAGGGTAAACCGCAACTATCTCTCGTAGTGGAAATAAAAACTCTTTGGCTGGAGTGCAAGTACGGATGTTATTAAATTCAACCTGGACATTGGCAGATGGGTCGTATCTATTATATACATAATGCTCACCGGATTTCTTCGGAACATACAGTTCCATCTCTTCAGCAAGAGCATCCAGAAACGGCTTTAATTCACTTATCAGAACAGTCTTCATACTACTCACAAATATTTACCTGTTAATTTACTATTCTTATTAACCAACAGATTAATCACTCGTTTTACCAAATCAACTTGCCGGCATATAATACGGCAAGCTGGCCATGTCCATCGCAATATCAATGGTTATTACTTTGACTGTATTTGGTACTAATAAATAACACGGAGAGAAATTTAGGATACCTCTTACACCCGCTTTGACCAATTCATCCGCCGTCTCCTGAGCGGCTTTACGAGGCACTGCCATAACTGCAAGTTTTATTTTCCTTCTCTTTATCGTCCCCAGTTTAGAGATGTTTTCAATCGTAACGCCCTTTACATTTCTGCCAATCTTTTTAGGGTTAATATCGAAAGCAGCCGCGATATCCAGGCCATATATACCAAAGCCGGGAAAAGCTAAAATTGCCATACCAAGATTACCTACACCAACCAAAGCGGCCTTCTGGCTAATGTTTATTTTAAGGATTCTTTTAATTTCCCTTTCGAGTTTTCCAACGTTGTAACCTACCCCACGAGTTCCAAAATCGCCAAAGTACGAAAAGTCCTTTCTTATTTGCCAGGGATAAATACCAACATATTCTGCCAGATCATTGCTTGATATGTTCTTTTGGCCCTGTTCAGATGCAAGAATTAATCCTCGCAAATATATAGGCAGCCGCCGAATAGTTTCATCTGGTATTCTGCTGTATCTCATAAATTAAACTATCCTATAGTTTGTGATTGTGTTCACATACACAATCTCGATTCGCTGCATTGTATATATATATTCGTTATATCCGTCAATAGAATTAACCTTATATTTTTAGTGAAGCTTAAATATATTTCTGCATTGTTATTTTTGGAAAGATAAACTGTCCGTTTTGTTTTGTATTGTGATATAATAACGATGCCTATAGAACGGATTAATACAATGGAGTAGATAATGAGTATAAACACTGTCAAAAATTATATCAATGGCCGGTGGGTTACACCTGAAAATGACGGCTATTTAGATATCGAGAATCCATCTACGGGACAAATTATTGGCAAAGTACCCTTATCAACCCCTGACGAGACTAATCGTGCTATCAACGCCGCCGCCGAAGCGTTTAACGCCTGGAGTCAAACTCCTGTTGGCCGCCGCGTTCAGCCCTTATTCCAGCTGGACGCTTTACTTCGCGAAAACGAAGAGAAAATCGCCCGGACACTTGTCGAGGAAATGGGAAAGTCACTGCCGGATGCCCGGGCCGAGATGAAACGAATCTTCGAGAACATAGAAGTCGCCTGTAATATGCCTGTGCTTCAGCAGGGAGATAAGCTGATAGGTGCGTCCTTTGGAATTGACGGCGAAGTGATTCGCCTGCCAATAGGTGTTTTTGCAATGATAGCGCCTTTTAATTTCCCGGCTATGGTTCCCTTCTGGTTCCTGCCTTACGCAATTGCAACGGGCAACACTTATATAGTCAAGGCTTCGGAACAAGTGCCTTTGACGATGCAGTTGATTACAGAATACATTAACCAAACTGATTTACCAAAAGGAGTTTTCAATCTGGTCAATGGAGATAAAGTCGTCGGCCAGACAATTATCGAAAATCCCCTTGTAAAAGGTGTTTCTCTGGTCGGCTCAACTCGAACGTGTAAAATCGTCTCTGAAAAGTGCGCCCAAAACCAAAAGCGCTACCAGACAATGGGCTCAGCTAAAAATCACCTCGTGGCAATGCCGGATGCCAAGGTCGATGATATGCTCCGCAACATGATAACTTCCTGTTATGGCTGTGCCGGACAACGCTGCATGGCGGCTTCGGCGATAGTTGCAGTTGGAAACGATATGTACAAGACCATCTGTGATAAATTTGTTGAAGCCTCAAAAGATGTTCTGGTTGCTAATCCTCTGGACCCCAAGGTAGCTGATGAATCTATGCTTATGGGGCCGGTTATTTCGGCTAAGTCAAAACAGTTTATTCTTGATATGATAGAAACCGGTATTGCCGAAGGCGCCACCCTCGCTCTTGACGGACGCGGTATAGTGTTACCCGGCTGCGAAAACGGCTACTTCATTGGCCCGACCGTATTTACCGATGTCAGCCCGGGAATGGAGATTCACAGTACCGAGATATTCGGCCCTGTCGTAGTGATTCTCAAGGCCGGCTCTCTCGATGAAGCAATACAAATCATTAACAACCTTGAATATGGTAACGGAGCATCGATTTACACCCAGAACGGCTATTACGCCCGTAAATTCAAGCTCGAAACAGAATGCGGAATGATTGGTATAAATGTCGGCATCCCGGCCCCTGTAGCCTATCTGCCTTTCGGCGGGATGAAGGCCTCGCTCTTTGCAGATATAAAAGCCCAGGGCAAGGCGATTATCAACTTCTTTACTGAAGATAAAATTATAACTGAAAGATTTTGGCCTGAAAGTAGTTAAATTACTCAGAGATTTCACGCCAGGAGATATCATAAAATATTTTCCTTCATCAAAAGAAAACCCATATATTTACAAATAAAACTTGAAAATAAACGACGGTTTCTGGTATTTTATGTTTAATATGCTTAGCCATATAATTGGGCAAAAACAATTGTTAAGCACGACGTAAAATGCTTTTTCAGGAGGCAACAAAATGAAACGTAAAAAAGCCTTCACCTTAATTGAACTCTTGGTTGTAATTGCTATTATTGCAGTTCTGTTGGCGATTTTAATGCCGGCGCTAAGGGCCGCCAGAGGTCAGGCAAGAAAAACCGTCTGCAAAGTACATGTTGGAGGATTAGCACTCGCCCTGCGAATGTATGCCGACGACTATGAAGGAAAGACGCACAATTCACCTAACAATGGCCTTTGGGATAATGCACATCTGGGCTTATCCAAGGTTACACAATATGGCCCAAATGAAAATTTAGCTTATTGGGGAATTGCATACTTTCCATACGCCGAGAACAAAAAAATCTATTCCTGTCCCGCTGTCGAACGGGTCGATGACTGGCCTGAAAATGGGCCATCCTGGGGAAGACAGGCGCAACATTACTTCGCATATTGCTCCTATGGTCTCAATAGTTACATCACAAACAAAAATATTGACATTGAATTCAAACGCCCAAGCGAGGTAATTGCTTTTCAGGACCACATAGAGCAGTTATTGGACGGTATTAATTCGGATATGTTTTGCATCGGTCCCGGTGGACGTATCAATTTAACACAATGGCGCCGGAGCAGCGAGGGTGGGAGCGGCTTTGTCGACGGCAATTGGTCTGGAGATCAG
>DAOUVA010000006.1 GCA_030667885.1 Phycisphaerae bacterium | reverse complement strand
TAGATTCATGGAGTTAGGAGCCCAGGGGGTCCAGATGGGGACCAGGTTTGTTGCAACCTATGAGTGTGATGCCTCCAATAAATTCAAAGATGCGTATCTGAACTGCAAAAAAGAAGATATTGTCATAATTGACAGCCCCGTGGGATTGCCCGGACGAGCCATACGGAATCAGTTTCTTGATCGGGTGTCGTCAGGCGCTAAAGAAAAATTCAAATGCCTCTGGAAGTGCCTTAGAAGTTGTGATTTTAAGAATGTGCCTTATTGCATTGCTCTTGCATTAACCAACGCCAAGACAGGGAACCTTGAAGAAGGATTTGCTTTCGCGGGAGCTAATGCCTATAGAGTAGATAAAATCATTTCCGTTCAAGAACTTATTGAGATGTTAGTTGAAGAATATATGGCCGCATCAATGCAGCGTTCATTAAAATCCGAATAGCCGACATAAACGGTCAGACAAATCTTGAAGGCCGGAAAAAAGGAACTCGGAATGAATATCGAAGTGGGGAATTTGTCACGTGAGCCAATTGAAGACAGCTTTTTTATTTCCAGGACAGGGTGCTCAGGTCGTTGGGATGGGTGCCGAAATAGCGCAATCGTTCCCTGGGGCGGCGGAGATTTACGAAAAGGCAAATGACCTCGTAGGATTTGACCTGAAAGGACTTTGCTTTAAGGGTCCTGCCGAACAGTTGAACAGTACAACGATTTCGCAGCCTGCTATTTTTGTAACATCTGCGGCCATATTGGAGGTTCTCAGGATAAATCCTCCCACAAGCAGTATAAGTGCGGATGTTACGGCGGGGCTCAGTCTTGGTGAATATACGGCCCTTTACGCGGCCGGATTGATAAGCTTTGAGGATGGACTCATGCTTGTTCACAAGCGTGGGCAGGCGATGCAGGCGGCCGCTGACGCCACAGATGGAGCAATGGTGGGGATAATCGGTCTTGAGGAAGAAAAAGTCCGTCAGCTTTGCGATGAGGCCTCTGAAGGCGATTTGATTGTGCCCGTTAATTTCAATTGCCCCGGACAGATTGTGGTAAGCGGCAGCGCAAAAGCCTGTGAACGGGCCGCACGATTGGCCCAGAAGTATGGCGCTATAAAAGCTGTCCGTTTAGAGGTCGCAGGTGCTTTTCATACAGAAATGATGTCCGGTGCTGCTGAGAGCCTTGGAGAAGCGTTGTCTAATTGTGAGATTTCGGAGCCGTCTGAAATCAAGACTATTTCCAATATTAACGCTGAGTATTATCAGACGAGCCAAAAAATCTCGGACGGCCTTATAAATCAGTTGACTTGTCCTATTCTCTGGCAAAAATGTATGGAACGACTTATAGATGATGGTCTCGAAAACTTTTATGAGATTGGCCCGGGCAGGGTTCTGACAGGGCTGATGAGAAGAATAAACAGGAAAATAAAGGTTGTGAATATCAGCACTTTGCAGGCAATAGAGAAATTGCAATAACAATCCACCGCAAGAGACGCTGGAATAAATATTTGAATGATTTTGATTTGGAGATTTTAAGGATGTCGGAAAAAAGACTGGCAGTTGTAACAGGTGCCGCCAGAGGAATCGGCCGAGCGATTGTTCTCGAATTGCTTAAGCAGGGGCGAATTGTTGCCGGGCTGGATATAAATAATGAGCAGCTTAGTGAGCTTGAGGGTGTTGTAAAAGAAGCCGGCTTTACAGTCATTACAAAATGTGTGGATATAACTAATACGGATGAATTCACCAAAGTTCTTGAGTCTCTTGCCAACGAATACGGCGGGATAGGGATTTTGGTCAACAATGCCGGCATAACACGTGATAAGCTGATGATGCAAATGAAGGAAGAGGATTTTGACAAGGTCATCAACGTCAATCTGCGTGCGGCTTTTATCGCGACCACCTTTGCAGTCAGATCAATGGTTAGAAACAAATTCGGAAGAATCATAAATTTAAGTTCCGTAGCCGGTGTAATGGGACAGGCCGGCTCAAGCAATTATGCGGCGAGCAAGGCGGGCCTTATAGGAATGACTAAATCGATTGCCCGGGAAGTAGGCAAAAAGAATATTACCGCAAATTGCATTGCCCCGGGATTTATTATGACCGAAATGACGGAAGTTCTCCCGGATGCCGTCAAAACCGCCGCTAAACAGATTATTCCAGTGCGTAGATTCGGCCAGGTCGAAGATGTCGCCAAAGCGATCGCATTCCTTGCCAGTGACGAATCCGGCTATATCACCGGACAGGTGCTCTGTGTGGATGGCGGTATGGCAATGTGAAAAAAAATAAAAAAAAAGATTTGTAGATGGGTATTTTTATAGGTACTATACCCGCCAATATATATTAAATATAATTAGCTGTTGGTTGCAGCTATTGTTAATTAAGAACATATGGAAATTTACGGAATAAATTCCTGTTTAATTAGGGAGGAAAACAAGTGAGTTCTGATGAAGTAGATGTTAAGGCAATAGAAAATAAAGTGATCGATATAATAAGTGAGCAGATGGGCGCAGACAAAGCTGAAATAGCGCGTGAGACCTCATTTATTAACGATTTGAATGCCGATTCATTGGATACGGTTGAGCTCGTTATGGAATTCGAGGACGAATTTGATTTGAGTATTCCGGACGAGGAAGCTGAGAAAATCCAGACAGTCGGCGCTGCAATCGACTATATCGTCAATGTTGCGCAAACAAAAAGCCAAGAGTAGCGAACAAGTTTACCATGACTAAACGGCGTGTTGTTATTACGGGCTTAGGTTGTGTAACCGCCTTAGCCGAGTCCGCTAATGAGCTTTTCGCTGCGTTATGCGAGGGTCAAAGCGGCATTTCTATCATCGAATCGTTCGATACCGGTGGATACCCGGTCAAGTTCGGTGGTGAAATAAGAAATTTCGAGGTAACGAAATACGTTGACCAGCGAGAGAGCAAGAGAATGGACCGTTTTACGCAGTTTGCAATGGCTGCGGCGAAACAGGCAGTTGAAGACAGTGGGCTTGATTTCTCCAAAGAAGACGTTTTTCGTGCCGGAGTTATCGTAGGTACCGGGATAGGCGGTCTTAAAGAAATTGAAGATCAGCACATAAAGCTTTTGAATAAAGGTCCGAAGAAGGTTTCTCCTTTCTGTGTCCCTCGGCTTATGGCTAATGCCGCCAGTGGCAATATCGCAATTGCCTACGGTCTTCGCGGACCTAATTTCTGCGTATCAAGCGCCTGTGCATCGGGTAATAACGCCATTGGAGAAGCGTTTAACAACATCGTTGCCGGACGAAGCGATATTATAATAACCGGCGGCGCAGAGGCGGCTCTTACACCGATAGGATTGGCTTCGTTTTGTGCTGCCCGTTCGCTGAGCTTACGAAATGATAACCCACAGGGTGCATCAAAACCGTTCGACAGGGACAGAGACGGTTTTGTTCTTTCCGAGGGGGCCGGAGTTTTGGTTCTGGAAGAAGAAAGTCGCGCCAAAAAGCGAGGCGCTAATATATATGCAGAGCTTCTCGGCTATAGTGCCAACGATGATGGTTATCATATTACCGCCCCGCGGCCTAACGGGGAAGGCGCTGCAGCGGCAATGGAGTTAGCATTAAATGACGCAGGTGTCGAAAAAGATAAAATAAGTTATATCAATGCGCACGGGACATCAACCGCGCTGAATGACATCGCTGAAAGTTCGGCTATCAGATTTGTTTTCGGTGAGCAGGCATATAAAATCCCTGTCAGCTCGACCAAGAGCTGCCTCGGGCATTTACTCGGTGCCAGTGGGGCCGTCGAGTTGATTATATGTGTAAAAGCAATTAATGAATCAACTATCCCCCCCACCATTAATCTTCAAAATATAGATGAGCGATGTGGTGCAAAAATGGATTTTGTGCCTCTGGAAGCTCGTGAAACAAATGTCAATATTGCGATGAGCAACTCATTCGGCTTTGGCGGACACAATTCCTGCCTGGTTGTCGGCAAGATATAGAGCATATCGCCTGCAAATAAGAACAAGGTCATGCTATTGGAGAACTTATGAAGACATCAAACACATTTTATATTATAGTACTTTTTGTTGCGGCAGCGGTCTTAACATCATGCTCAGATTTCGAGGCCGAGAAAGCCTCTGAACCAACCGAAAATAAACGCGTGGCGTTATTTGATGGAAAAACCCTGGACGGCTGGATGGTCATTAATTGTGAAGCGATTGTCGATGACGGAGATATTTTGCTTAAAGAAGGGAATGGATTGGTACAAACCCAGGAGCAATACGGCAATTTCATTTTGGAGTTCGAATGGAAGGCTCTTCGGGACAACAAGTGGGATAGCGGAGTCTATTTTCGCTACAACGTCGTACCGGAGAACCAGCCCTGGCCAGCTCGCTACCAGGTCAACTTGCGACAAGATATGGAGGGCAACGTAGGCGCCCTGGAAGAAGCCCGAAGTGAGGGATTAATAAAGGTAGGGCAATGGAATCAATTCAAGCTCACAGTGCAGGGCACGAAAGTCTCGCTGGAGATGAACGGTAGTCCCGCCTGGAAAGCGGATGGTCTCGGTGAACCCGCAAAGGGATTTATCGCTCTTCAGGCCGAGGTGCCTGGAGGCGGGCAATACCGGTTTCGCAATATCTATCTTACCGAGCTAAATTAATTCGGTGAGAAATCATATTGGAGACGAATTGTTCCATGGAGGGGTAAATTGAGAAGCTGTATGTAACCAGGTATCATTCCTCTGCGATTTAATCATCATCGGATGGATACAAAAAAAGCAGGACGGTTCATGTTAAACCGCCCTGCATCGATTTTAGTATACATCCTGTCAAAGAGCTACCGGTTTCTGATCATTGCAAGTTTGCTCGACCAGTTTACCATAGAAGCAGTCTGAAGCTCTGCCTGTCTTTTCTGCAGATCGGTCAGTTTACGTTTGGATTCTTCGCGAGCGGCCATTGCATTTGCCATGGCGGTTGCTAAATCGGTTCGCTTTAAGGCCATAGCATTATGTTCGCCGGCCCTCTCAACTATACGTTCTGACTTAACCTGCTGTATTCTTGCGTTGAACCTTGCTTTTACCGCATCAAGATAGACCTGTGCGGTATCACGCTTTGCAGAGTTGGCAGATAGGACAATATTCATATCAGCCTGCGCGGTGGCATGTCCAGCGTCAATGTCAGCATATTTACAAATTTTGGCTGTATTAGCATTCGCTACCACACGGTCACAGACAGCTTCGCCACGGAGGCTCTGGCTTAATGCCAGCTCTTTGTCACGCTCTATCTGTGCTCTCAATATCGCATGCTCCATGGTATATTGTGCGTTAATACGGCTGGTTTGCGCTTCTGTATTTTGCGCCATAACGTTTACCTGCGTCATTGCCTGCTGATAATCGGCTTGTGCGATTCTTTGCCCTGACTGGATAGAATTATCAATTTTTGCCAGTTGTGCTTGAAGATATCTTTGAGCCGAATCAACCTGGGCATCAATCTGGATTGCAAGAGCTTCCTGCGAATCAGAAATACTTTGCGCTTCGGTTACGAGCTTCGAATACAGAGCGTCGCCGCGTTGCTCGGCCGCCCAAAGCTTAACTTTTAATTCTTTAACATCATTTTCGCCGCTGTTAGTAACCGCCTGGGCTTCTGCAAAAAGCTGATCTGCTCGGGCGTTGGTAATTTGCTCCAGGGCGTTCGCCTGACTTTGTATATCAATGACATCTGCTTCCTGTTCTTTGCGGAAGGACTCAGCCTGCACAACTTGCTGTCGGTATTTTGACTCTACGACATCCATTTCTTTTTCGATCTTGATTTCAATCTCACTGAAACGTGTGCGGGCCTGTGCTTCAAGAGCATCAGCTATACCCAATTGTTCTGCCGCAATAGCATCTTCCTGTCTTTTTATGGCCAGAAGATTTGTTTCTGTTTCCGCGAATGATGCGTCGGAGACCAATTCATACGCATTCGCTTGTGCCCTTGTTCTCATAACCTCGGCAAAGCTTGTACGATATGCTGCGATGTGATTTGGCTCTATTCTTGGCGCAACAGGCTGTACCTGCGGGACATCCGGTACCGCGTGCAGCTCTTCTGTCTGCTCTGATACGAAAGTGGTGTTATTATCCATTTCGACTTTATTGTTCGCCTTTTTAGATGCTATCTCATCCAGAACTTCCTGTTTGATTCTTGCCGCTTCGGCTTCCGCTTCGGCGATAATCTGAAGTTTTTGTGCTTCTGCTAAAGCTTCGGCGTGGATAGCTGTCTCACGTACGGCCTCGGCACGAGCGGCGGCTTCTGCCTTAATAAATTCAGAACGGGCGACTTGTTCAGCCCTGTCTGAGCTAATTCGCAGTTTCTCGACTTCGTTAAGATCATCGTCAATTTTTGACTCAGCTTCAGCAAGCAGCGATTCGTAATTGGCTATAGAGCTTTCCTGATGATAGCTGATCTCCGCACGGAGTCGGTCAATTTCAGCCAGAGTCTTCTCGAGGCGGGTAGGCGCATTAGCGGATTTTTCTAATGTTTTCGCCTGAGATTCGGCCTTTACAGATTCGGCTTCCGTCAGTTTTAACTCATACTCTTCATTCGCAAGATTATTCCGAATGGTACTGGCTTTGGTACGAAGCTCTTTTACGTGAGCCTCTGCATCCTTCAGGATTGCTTCTCTTGTAGCATTGAGCCTGTCGGCTTCCGATTTCGTTTGAACGGTAACAGATCTTATCTGCTCCTCGAGCTCATCCATGCGAGCCTGCGTTTCCAGTTGAACCGAGACAGCCTCTGCCTCAAGATCTACTACGGTGGCATTGGCCCGTTCCCGTGTCGCTTTCGCAGCCTCTGTCATTTCAAGAATCTTGGCGTTGCTTTCGACTTCTATCGCGTCGTGAATCACCTTTAATTGTTCAATCCGAGCCTTTTCGCTTTCGAACTTTTCACGAGTATCAGCGATAAGATCGTAACGTTTGCTGTCGCCTTCTTTGATTAAAGACGCTACGTTTGCGTCTTTAAGTCCTTCGAGAGCATCGAGTTCTGCTGCTCTTGCCGTAATTTGTGCCATAGCCTTGCTGTATTCTTTGCTGTACTGTTTACGAAGTGCATCTGCATCAGAAAGGTTTTTGTTGATTTGTGCTTCTAATTCCGTTCGGCGGGCACTATAATCAGCCGACTGTTTACTGAATTCAGCACGAGCCTGTAAATCACCGGCATCGGCAGTTTCCAGGTCTGCTTCGACTTTGGAAACGCCGATTTTACCTTCACTTATATACTTGACCGGTAGGTCTGAATTGTTGGCCAGGTCGGAAAATTCCGAATGAGCATTCGTAATTTCGAAACGTTCTTTTGCCGGTTTCAGTATCTGACCATATTTGCTGTCAGCACATCCTGAGATGAGCAACATTAGAATCAAATATGTGTTTACCAATTGCCGAGCAACCAGCCTTTTTTGTCTTTTTGTCATTTTAAGCCTCCTCACAAGTTATGAAATGAAATATCCCCCATTGACATTCAATGGGCTCCGCAATGAATCTTTCGTCATAATGAAAGAGCAACTTTATCAGATGCTGGCATTTTTTTGCATTCTTCATTAAAAAGGTAGGTTAATAGCCAAAACATATCTTTTGCCTGTAGCGAATACCTTCATGTGGCAAATACTAAATAACTTGCAATAGGAAGCATCTTCAATTATTGTTTTACAAAAATACAGGGTGGACAAAGCCGAGAGAAAATATAGGACTTGGCATAAAGATGAATATAATCTTAGCTGTTATACTTTTAGTCGGCGGACTGGCGATATTGTGGGTGTGCGCCGAGTTGTTAGTGGCCGGCGCTGTTGGGTTGGCACAACGGCTCGGTATCAGTTCACTTGTTATCGGCCTGACGGTTGTTGCTATGGGTACATCAGCGCCTGAATTAGCAGTGAGTATCGCCGGTGTTCTTGAAAAGAACGGCGAAGGGGGAAATATAGCTATCGGCAATGTTTTCGGCTCAAACATTGCGAATCTGGCTCTTGTGGGCGGTCTGGTGGCCCTTATTCGGCCTCTCATGATCAAAAGACAAACGCTTTGCCGTGAGATACCCGTGATGATTCTTATGGGGCTGCTATTGTGGCCATTTCTGTGCAATTCCCATCTTTCGCGGTTGGAAGCATTTGTGTTGTTAGCAGTCTTTGCGGTCTTGATTCTGATAACAATACATCTGGCGCGAAAAGAAAGTTTTCAAAACAGAATTGAACAAGATCAACTGAACAAATTAGAAGTAGATGATGCGGGCGATTCGGAGATAATCACCCGGGCAAGCGGAGATGGAATAAAGAGCGGAGATGGGAAAAATAATGTGCTCTTGATTGTGATTGGATTAATTGGGCTGGCTGTTGGCGCCAAGATGGCCGTGGAGGGGGCCGTGTTTATCGGCACGAAAATCGGCCTGAGCGAGAGCGTTATAGCTCTTACTATCATCGCATTCGGAACATCTCTTCCGGAGCTTGTAACCTGTGTGGCAGCGGCGCTCAAAGGTCATCATGATATTTCCGTCGGCAATCTCGTTGGCTCCAATATCTTCAATACACTTCTTGTTGTCGGCGGAGCAGGCATAGTCCTGCCCTTTGATATAGAGCAACGGTTCGCTGGAGGGGCCGATTACTGGATTATGATTATCGTCAGCGCCGCATTTGCATTAACCGTCATTCTCGGCAAGCACATAATCGGACGAATAAGCGGCATACTACTGCTCTGTGGATATGTTGGATACATGGTGTATTTGATCGGCTACAGCGGATAAATGACAGGAAGCCGGTTAAGGTAGGAATATTAAATAAATCCGTTTTACTCTCTTTCGTTTCAGTCCGTATCCACACAGTCCGTTTACTTTAGTCCCAATTGAAACCTGAAGTATCTTCGAGCAAATCCTGCATTCTCTTTTTTACGTTTTCACCCTTATATTCATCGTCCATCCATATGCTCATCTCTTTTCTGCTTTTCGTAATCTGATCCTGAAGTCTTTCAAGCCAGTCAAGCAGGCGCTCGTATTCTATTTGTTTTCTTCTGGTAATCAGGTCGAACCTTCTTGCAACTACCTCCTGAAGCTCTGCAATTAACAACTTCTTTTGTCTTTCATCTTTTGAAGCCTTGATTTTCTCAACGAGTTCTTTTCGTGTTTCCTTCAATTTTATATCTTCTATGAGAACCTGAGCCAATACAGGATTTCTTCTTCCCTCTTCATAAATACGCTCATATTTTTCCCTGATGATCTCATACTTCTTCGTATAAAGATCAGGATCTTTGTCTTTTAACTTAGCCAAATCCCGTGATACTTTAGGTACCGCCGTTCCAAGCCATTCAAGGAAATCGTTTTGTCTTTCCTTTCTCCACTTTTCTATACGTCCTTTGATTATTTTACCGAACTCTTCGCGGCCGTGTCTTCGAAGCTCATCTCTGAACTGGTTTGGGTTTTTATCTCGTAGTTCTGCTAACTCCTTCGCCTTTTTCGGGTTGCTTTCCTTCAGGTTATCCAGAACACGGTTAATTTCCTCATCTGTTAGTTCGAATCTTCCTCGACCTCCTCGTCCTCCTCGTCCCGGTCCCCCGCCAGGGCCTCTTGGTCCCGGTCCCCCGCCAGGCCCTCTTGGTCCCTCTTCCGTCCAGATGTCTTCATCAGCTTTCTTCTCTTGAGAATAGCAAGGCAGAATGGTTACTGTTGTCATTGCCGCCATTACCAGAATTAAAATAATTCCACGACGTAACTCCATTTCTTTACTCCTTCCAGAAATCATTATTAATTGCTACAAGCTCCATCTCCAATTCAGATAAGCTGCTGTCGCCGTTGCGGATGCCTTCACCCGACTGCAAGGAACGCAGTTCGTCTTCAATTTGTTCGATTTCAATAGTAAAAATCGCCAGGTCCGCATCATCGGTGGCAATATCGTCGCTTTCCCAAATTGCTGTTGGCATGATCGAGGAATATGGTATCGGGCCGGATTCACCGGGATTTTTATCGAATAAACTCAGGCTTACCGCCGCTATAATCATAATAGCCGCCGCAGCATAAGCCGCCCGGTAAGCTGTCTTCATAAAGACATTTGTTCTTTTAACCGGCAGACGCATAGCGATCTCTGCCTTTATATTGGCTATGAGCATATTATCAGGCTCGGGCGCAGGGTGCTCACGGAGGATTTGCTCACCCTTTTGGATGTCCTCAACACTGCTTTGGGCCTGCTCGGAACTCAGGAATCTCTCGAACAGTTCTTTCAAATTGTCATCGTTTTGACTGTTCATAGTATTGTTGCTCCATTTATAACATCATTACTGCATTAACTCTCGAAGTTTTTTCAGCCCCCGATGCAGCTTTGCCAACGTCGTTCCAATCGGCTCCGACCGCATCTTCGCTATTTCCTTAAAGCTCAATTGTGAATAAAAACGTAACATTATCAATTCTCTCGTATCGGCATCCATCCTTTTGAGTTGTATTTCTAATAGGTCAAATTGCTCATTGCCCGATTTTTTTGGCTCTGTTATCTCGGATTCAATTTGTACTTTGTGGACATCGAGCATTTTTTTTCGTCTCTGCTTGCTCCTTAAATAATCGTGGAAAATATTAGACGCTACTCTAAACAGCCATCCTTCAAAGGAGCCGCCTTTATAAGAAGCGATTTTCTCAACTAACTTGACAAATAGCTCGCTTAACAGCTCATCGCTGAGGTCTTTATTGCCCGTTAAACGGTAAAAATAACCATAACATCGGCTTGCATACATATCGACTATCTGCGAAAAACACTTAGAATCACCGCTTTTGCAGCCGATTATTAACTGGGCTAAATCATCGCTGTTTACCATATTTAAGCGTTTTTTATATAATTAAAGACGGCCTGGGCGGACAATTTATTGCAAAATTCCACAAAAATCGTCATCCGGAAGATAATTTATGGTCTTATAATGGGTATATTTCATCCATTTTAATGAAAAAAACATCTGTACTGGTGATGCCGATAATAAGGGCAAATGCATCGGTTTCCTGAATTCTGTAGGACTTAGATGTCCTCTTCCTCCTCTGGCTCTTCATCATCAAGCTTCCAGCTATCAGATTCGTCAAGCTCGTTTATCTCTCGCTGCATGAACTGGATGATTTTATCCTGAAGCGGCCCCATTTTACCGTACCACTTTAGCATTCCCTGATAGCTGGCTAACAGCATATCAAGGCGAATAAGCTGCCATTTGGCTATACATTCAGGCTCTTTGATATTGGTAAATGGGTTACATTTGAATGCCCTTTTGCCGTCAGGATCACTCTGATATAATTCACAGTCTATGCATTGTATCATTTTCTTACTCCGCCTAAATTTGCCGAAATATCCGCCGCGCCTCGACACTTTTGTTGTTAGTTGAACATCAAACTTGTTGTTCGCGTTTTTTTATTTATTTTTTTACTTCCATGTTTATTTATAATATCATATATTGCAACAGGTTAAAAGTTTTTGCAATAAACAAATTTTATATGTTTGTGGAGAAATAAATGGCTAAGCCAAGACGTAGGCGTAAAATTGGCAGTAAAAAGAGGCGTGCCAAGTGGAAAATCAGGCATAAAATCAGCTAAGCAATAGCGATAAAATGTATCTCGTCGCAAGTATCTCGCAAGCAGGTAACAGATATGAGGATTAAATCTCCGCTTCCGGCAGGTGGATACGAGATGCGAGAATGAAGCACTTCACAATATCTTTCAAACCCGACGGCAGGCAGATTTCCATTCATTCAGGTGCAACCGTTACCGAAGCTGCAGGCAAGGCGGGCATAATTCTGAATACTTTTTGCGGTGGTAAAGGTACCTGTAAAAAGTGCCTGATAAAACTTGAGCTTTCTGGACAAGAGGTCCTGGCCTGTCAATACCGTATTCAAAGTGACCTTACAGTTACAATTCCCGACGAATCCAGATTCTTCGAGCAGAAAATTTTAGCCCACGGTATCGATACAGAGATTGATGCGGCCGCGGCCATATATGAGAAGTATATTGGAAAAGCTTCGCCGGAAAAGATATTCGGAATTGCCGTTGATATCGGCACAACCTCCGTTGTTGCCAAGCTGATAAATATGTTCGATGGTCAATGCCTCGCTACAGAAGCAACTCTCAATCCGCAATGCAGATACGGCGATGATGTCATCAGCAGGATTTCATACGCTGATAACGAAGAGAAATTAGCTGAATTACATAGTGTTATAATAGACTGTATAAATAACCTGGCATCGAAACTCTACAAAAAAACGACCGTAGATGCAAAATTCATATATGAAATGTGTGTGGTCGGCAATACGACTATGAATCACATCTTCCTCAAATTGCCCATAAGTCAACTTGGCCAGGCGCCGTATAAGGCATTTTCGCTCGAATCTCACGATGTATCTGCCGGGCAGTTGCAGCTTGAAATGAATCCGGCCGGTAACGTCCATACAGTTGAGAATATAGCCGGCTTTGTTGGCTCGGATACGATCGCCGTTGCACTTGCGGTCGATATTGATTCTGCCGAAGAAATGACACTCGTGGTCGATATCGGCACAAACGGAGAGCTTGTGCTTGGCACAAAAGACAAACTTTATGCTGCCAGTTGCGCGGCCGGGCCGGCCCTTGAGGGCGCACGAATAACCTGCGGCAGCAGAGCGGCCAAAGGCGCTATAGAAGCTGTTGTAGTTAATGAAGATGATATAGTTTTAGATGTGATAGGGAACTGCCCTGCTCGCTCGATATGCGGCTCAGGCCTTATTGATGCAGTGGCGGTAATGCTGCAACTCGGCATTATCGACTTAACAGGACGGTTTGCCGAACCAGCAAATCTCAGGGGAAAGGTCTCACCTGCTATTTTGTCTCGTATGTGTGAGCAGCAAGGTGAGCCGGCTTTTGTTTTATCTCAAAGCGGCAGTACCGGTAAAATATTCCTGAGACAAAAGGACATCCGCGAAACACAATTAGCAAAGGCCGCCATAAGAGCAGGCATCAAACTTCTGCAAAATAGAATCGGCCTTAAAGATGAAGATATAGAACGTATCCTTTTGGCCGGTGCGTTTGGCAATTATATCAGGAAGGAAAGTGCATTGCGGATAGGTCTGCTGCCTGACGTTCCGCTTGAACGGATTGCTTTTGTCGGCAATGCCGCCTCTTCCGGGGCGAGGATGGCCCTTGTCAGTCAGCACTACAGGGACAAGGCACGTGAACTGGCCGGCAGGATTGAATACATTGAAATCGCTCATGAGCCGGAATTTCAGGATGTTTTCGCAGATTCAATTCTTTTTTAATACACTAAGTGACACGGGCTTCTCACCGAGAAGCTGTTATATTTCTTATTGATTTTAAGCCAAGAGTGTGTATAATTAAAAAGGTGGAATTTGTACAGCACTTTTTTAAGGAAAGGTGGATTTATCATGCACAAGCGGCAAGCTTTTACGCTAATAGAGCTTTTGGTGGTAATTGCCATTATTGCCCTCCTGATGGGGATATTGATGCCTGCACTTCAGCGTGTGAGGAAACAGGCCCGGACGGTTTATTGCCTGAACAGTCTAAGACAACTGGGCCTTGCCATGCACTCCTACGCATTAGATAACGATGATTATATTCCACGTGCATTGGACAATGAAGTGAAATGGATACTGGAATTCATTCCGTATTTAGGACAGGAATATAGAAAAGTCGAAGATTATCGTGAGGTTGATGTTTATCAGTGCCCATCATTTCCACGCACTGGAATAGGCCAATATGGCCAACAGAATAGCGAGCAAACGGTGGATTATGTAGTGAACGCATGGGACATGGATAATCCCTTTTCAGGCGGCAACGACGGAAACCAGAAGGATGAACCGACCAAGCTCAGCAGCGTCAAGCACCCGGCGCAGCGGATTTATATGGCGGATAACTCAGCAGGAGAATGGCGTCCTGTTGTGCGGGACAGAGATCAGCTTGATATTTTGTCCAGGTTCAACTATCTGGACGTTTGGTCGAGAACGCATTTATCCGCCTCGGAAGAAACCACCAAGGGTAGTAACCTGACTCGACGGATCGCGGCTAATCGACATCGGGGCAAAGGCTGTAATAATCTTTTCTTCGATGGCCGGGCCGACTGGCTCGATAAGGAAGATAATACCGCTCGGCTTTGGTGTGGTGCAGAATAACTCTGAATACTTCCCTTGCGATAACAAAGTGCCTTCATCTCAATACAGTGTTCATAGAGCATATAAGGTATTCCCCCGATATCGGAAATAGTATTTCACCTGATAGATAAATCAGTCATTCCCCGATTGCCTGATAAACGAGAATCGTTATAATATATATTGTCAGTCGTCCGAAGGGTCTTGACCAAATTGAGGTTTGCTTGATGACGGCAGGCTGACACAGGGGCAAAAAACGTTTGATGGCAGACGTTAACCTAAAAAGCAGACAATTAAAACGCTTTGATAATACTTATGTTCTGCTGTTTATTTTATGTTGTGCTCTTCGCCGAGGAAATGAACACCAATTTAGTAGCATGATATTTCGGAATTACAGATGTTGGGGATTGAGACGTGTTTTTCTAATCGCCTTTAATTAGGAACCACATCAATATCCCTAATATCATCATAACCGTCGTCCAGAACGGTCTTATTTTACCATATCTTGTCATTATGAACAGGATAACGGAACAGACAGCACCGAGCAGAACTAATCCACTCAAAGCCGGCACCACAACTGCCGAGGTTCTTCCATTGTAAGAAATTGTACCATTCGCCATATGGCCGAACCACTTCAAAGCAAAATAAGCCGCATACATCCATATACATACAGAGGCAATGCCAATAATTGTGCGTAAAGCTGTTTTCATAACACCAGCCCTTTCACTTATTGTTTAACCGGGATTTGTCATTTATCCTGCTCTGCTGAGCTAATTTTTATAGGTTAATTTTTCTTCTTTGAAAAAGCAATTATATTTCACTAACCGGCGGGGTTGTAAAAAAAATAGAATTTTTCAAACTTTTCCTTTTGACTTATGCTTTCGAAGCCTTTATAAACGAAAAATGGAACAGTGAGATGATGGGAAAAATATTTTTGTAAGTTGCGAGACAGGGAAAATAAATATGGCGCTTCATACCGTTTTTAGAGTGACGAAAGAAGAAGGCGATCTTGGCTATGGTATTATTGAGGTACACGGCCAAAAGTATCCTGTACGTAGAACGAGTCCATTGTACGGTGATACGGGTAATGGAATTGTTAAGGTGTTTGATAAAACGTATCCGGTATATAGAACGAAAAAAGAGGACGGCGATACCGGACACGGCGTCGTTAATATTCAATTCAAATGAAATTTAAGTGTCGAACAGGCACAGATTAAACACGCAAAGCTTTGAGAGACGAATGTGTTTATCGAATCGGGTGGCTTGCACTTTATTTACTATTAGAAACACAGAGTTTATTTACTCTGCATTTGCTGGAACATTTGTTGAAACGTGAATTCGGGCGTAAAATTCCATTTAGGCAATTCACCCATTTTCGATTTATCCACAACTCCATCATTCAAAAACCTTAACATTAAATGGTGTATGCCCCGACCGGCAATTGTCCAAATATCATTATGGCCTAAATCGTCGAAGATGACCCAACGGGCGTTGGTGAAAGTGTCAGCATATTTTTTCCTGAACGGCACGCCTGTTTCTTTGCTGCCGTAAATTATCAGTGTTTCAACATTGCATTTTTGTGTCAGTGGATGTTCGCTTACTACCGGCTTTACGGGCCAGTCACTATATTGAAAGCTGCCCCATGCCACCAGAGAAAGAGGTGAACCAATTACAGAGGAAGAGTCTTCCAATTCAGAAATAAAATCTCTGTCCGGATCGGTTACACTGCTAAATGTCTTTGCTATAAGATCACCATTATTTCCCATTTTCGTTATCATTTGATCATAAATTATAGACATTAATGCTATGTTGGTAAAGTCACCGTTTTCTGCTGAAACAAAAGCATCAAAAATCATATTCACATAAGACCGTTCAGACGTAATGCCGAAGTAGGCCATGAATCTTACTTTTGACGGATCAATAGGTATTCCATTCCATTTATCAGGCATGTTCTTTATAACATTTCTCATCGTTTTTACTATGTTCGGAGACCTTTTTACCGCATTGGCGTCTTTTCTCCAAAGTTCGTTTAAGTGTTTTAGCCTTGCATTAAATCCTTCTGGTTTTCCAAAAGCAATATCATATGGAAATGCAGCTTCGATCATAATAGCCCTGTTGATCCTCTCGGGATACCTTAAACAATAGACCATAACCACTGCACCGCCATAGCTGCCGCCCGTAATATTTATCTTCTTATAACCCAAAGCTTTTCTTACAGCGTCGGTATCATCAACTACATTCAGAATGTTGTATTCGGCCACATCAATACCATTTGCCTTGAGTTCTTTTACGGCCTGAGTAATATTGTTACCTATCGTTTTCAAGCTTGAGACCGAAAGCATGTTCGGAGTCTTAAATATATTGTCAACTAACGGATGTCTGAGGCTGGGAGTTCCGTCAACGCCTCTGTACCCTACTTCGACGACATCATGGTTCTCAAGATCAGATTCACTCACATGTTCTCCAGGAGCAATATTGCTAAGACCAGGGCCACCACCAAACTGAAATATTGGATAATCGGGATCCGGATTAAGAGATTTTATGACAACTACCGGCAATTCAATGATTATTGAATCCGGCCTGGTTCTGTCTTGAGGCACATAAAGTGTTCCTCGCATCCCATCATATTCCTGCCCATGGCAAAGGATTTTATCCGGTTTCAGTTCTAATCGAGCATTTTCATGCCTGTAATCAAGTTTTCCCTGAGAATAGGCATTAATTGGCATTAGTATCAATGCTGTAACAATGACCAGACTATTTATAAATATTTTCATAGTGTCTCCTGCTATTAGATTTTCCCATCTTAATTTTTTGCAATATTAACGTACAATATAATTGAATATTTACTTATCAGCAGAGCGAGGCGAATGGCCGGACTTTATTATCTTCTGTTGCTTAGTCGCATTATCCAGGAAGCAGGTTTCAAAAAAATAATTTTCTTCTATTGTTATCTTCATTCTTTTACCCACATGGATTCTGGGTGTCCTTTTCAACGGTATAGCCGGCCCAATTGTTGAAGAGCTGTACTTTCGTGGTTATCTACTGCCAAGAATATCCCGTTTAAAGGGTTGGGCGCCTCTGCTGAATGTTGTTTTGTTCTCGGTCTATCACTTCTTCTCACCATGGAGAAATCTGGAGAGAATCCTCGCCCTGCTGCCGGGGGCCTATATCATACAATGGAAGAAGAACATATATCTGGGAATGATTCCGCATTGCCTGCTTAACACAACCGGTATGCTTCTTATGGCACCGTTAGTCTTTTCGTAGGACCGATATTCTGCGTAATTGGCGATATAAGACAATCATTTGCGTTATCTGTGTACAAAAAAAAGGTAGGCAAATATGATCTATCTGCCTACCCTACAAGTGAACACGAAAGTGCACACAATGTGAAGGTCAAAAGTTATTTGATAATACATATTTCGGTATTAATAAAAGTAAAGGTGATTAGTGAATTCCTCTATTTCAGGGGGGAAAAAGAGGGAATATATAGTGTGAAATGCCCTGCAGCAAGTAATTTAACCACCGAATCGACTAATATTTCAATTTATTATTTGCCATTGAGACTGAGTTTTTTCTTTGGCTTTAACCTGCCTGGCAGCGACATTTTATCAAAATTTAAGCAAAGGGCTTATTTAGTGAGAGACCAGCTTTTCAGAAATGACAATTACATGAATATTGTCTGGTTCTTTAGAATTTGTTGCGCATTTGCTCTGTTTTTGTGGCTTGTTTGAGTATCTTCTTTTCTTTATATGTCAGACTGTGCATTCCCTTGTCGTGCACTTTTTTCAGGATGCGATCAACCTCCATTTGCAGGATGCGATGGTCTGTCATCTTACTTTGCCAGATATTTTTGTGGACTTTCATCTTTAGTTGTTGTCGCCACCTCTCTGAAAGCACATAGATTGCGCCTGCACACATTCCTCCGAGGTGCGCAGCTTCACCGCCTGCATTAGGAGAGTTTTCAGGCCTCAGTATCGATAACAGGCTCATAGCCACAAGAATTATCGCCAGGATGGACATTTTGAGAGGAAATACCCCAAAAACATAAACAAGCATTCTCGGGAACAAAATAGCGGCCGCGGCAAGCATTCCTAAAATAGAGCCTGAAGCACCAATTAAATGAGCAATAGGAAGCCAGCCTATAAGAGCCAGAATCGGATAAAATATTCCTCCTGTTGTGCCGCATATAAGATAAAATGCAAGAAATTTCCTGCTGCCCCATAGATTTTCAATCATTGTTCCGAAAAAGTACAAGACAAACATATTCCAGAAGATATGTCCCAGACTGCCATGCAGGAACTGGTATGTGATATATCTCCAAACCTGCATTGTTGTTCCAACAGTTTCCGGCCATACGGAAAACCAATCAAGCAGAAAAACTCCGAATCCTGGTATTAGATAGCCGGAAAGAAATGTCACTATATTGATTATAAAAAGCCACTTGACTACCGGTGTGAGACGCGGAAATTGCATCTTCATATGCGGTGCATGGCCATGTCCCGACTGGAAATCATCCTGAGTGTAATCTCTATCGTAAAGGCCCATATTATTGCTCTTTATATTACCGCTCCTTCACAGTCGCGGCTCTGTTAGTGTTCGTTATTATTTATAATATAGTATGGCTAATTCTTATAAATGTTCAAGATAAAAAAGGCCCACGAAAAAAGACTTATAGAGTCAGGATTTAGAGGGTTTTGGTTTAATTTTCTGGAATACGACTATCAATACCGCCCCGAGTATAATCATAGCGATGCTGATATTCTGCGAAATTGTCAGGCCGTCAAATTCAAATGGATTGTCATCGCGCAATAATTCCATAAAAAACCGTGTAATACCATAAAGAATAAACATCAAGCTGAATGTACAGCCGGGTTTTGCAAGAATTTTGCCGGTTTTTTTTGACCTTCGCCAAAAAAGAAATAGTATAAGGCACGAGAATGCGCCTGCCGCTGATGAATATAATTGTGTCGGGTGGACGGGCAGGCATCGATATTTACCTGTTGTGACTTCGATTTTTTGCTGATCTGTCAGGTATTCGTATTGCTTGGGGTGCCAATGTCCATCTTTATCAATAAAGCTTATGAAATCATCCTTAGGCAATATCAACTGAGGCTCAGGTCGATTCCTTTCTAAATTCGGGTTTATCTGGCTAAGATAAGCAAATGAGTTATACGGAAAACGAACCGCACAGGGCAGGTCAGTTGGTTTGCCAAAGCAGCAGCCGTTCAAAAAACAACCTATTCTGCCAAAGACAAGTGCCAACATCAGACCGATTGAAAGAATATCGAGATAGCAGCGGATGGGGAGCTTGTGATAGATGAGATAGAAGATGATGATAGTGACAGCTAAAATCACTCCTCCTAACAGCTCAAGACCGCCGTTCCATATCTTAAAAACGGACACGGGGTCTTGTGTGAAATCACTCAGATGGTGAAGTACGTAAAATACTCGTGCCCCGACCACTCCTCCTATTAACGAGTAAAGCGCGGCGTTGGTAATGAGTTGTGGGTCAGGAGTGATATCGCGGCTGAGGCGTCGAATGAGGTAAACGGACGCAAGAAAACCAATAACCATCATAAGGCCATAGCTTTTTACGGTCAGATGTATTAGAGGTATCTCGAAAAGCTCAGGCCGCATTTTTTTTTCTCGTTGCTCGTTGCTTGCATCCCTTCCGAGCGACAAAGGGCGGATATTATCCATTATCCTTAATTTTATTATTCTCACCAAGGACCACTACTTTTGGCTGAGATTCCTTGGCTTCGTCAGGAGTAAAAAAGCCGAAACTCATAATGATTACGATGTCTTTTGGCTTCATCAACTGTGCTGCCGCTCCCATTATCACAACCTGCCCGGAGTTCGGTTCTGCGGGTACGGCATAGGTTTCAAGCCGGCTGCCGTTGTTTATGTCAGCAATCAAAACAGATTCATACGGCAGGATTCCGGCTGCTTCCATAAGGGCAGGATCTATTGCGATACTGCCGGGATAGTGCAGCTTCGTATCGGTAACGGTTGCACGGTGCAGCTTGCTTTTTAATATCTTTACAAACATATTTTTTATTTCTTTTACTGTTCCACTTAAAATGAATAAGCGGTCATTATACAATCTTATTTGGCTGTGTCCAACAGAATGTTGTCTATTAGTCTTGCCGGGCCCATTCTAACCGCAACGGCAATGAGGACTTTGCCTGTAATATGCTCGATATTTTGTAGAGTATCGGCGTCAACAATACTTATATATTCTATCTCAATTGATGGGACCTGCTGTAATATTTTACGCATCTCGTCGATAATTTCCGAGGTATTCTTTACGCCGGCGTCAATCATTTGTTGGCACTTCTGGAGGGCTTTGTAAATATTCGCGGCATCTTGTTTCTGCTGTTCGCTCAGGTACTTATTTCTGCTGCTAACCGCTAGGCCGTTGGATTCGCGAACTGTCGGGCAGACAACAATTTCCAATGGCATATTTAAATCGGCAACCATTCGCCTGATAACTATTGCCTGCTGGGCATCTTTTTGTCCGAAGAACGCAAAGTCAGGAGCAACGATATTAAATAACTTACTGCAGACAGTGGTTACTCCCTGAAAGTGACCGGAGCGGAATTGGCCGCAAAGCGGCTCGGTTATTTTTTCGACGTCAACCCAGGTAACATTTCCCTCCGGGTACATTTCCTCGGGCGACGGGGCGAAAACAGCATCAACACCAGCCTTTTGACAAATATCCAGGTCCGCTTCAAAAGGTCGGGGATATTTATCAAAATCCTCTCCGGGAACAAACTGGGTGGGGTTGACGAATATGCTGACTACGACGTAGTCGCATTTCTTCCGGGCTGCTTCTATTAATGAAATATGACCGACATGGAGCGCGCCCATTGTCGGGACAAGGCCGATATTTTTGCCGCTGTCACGGGCGGCTTTTACCAGGCTTCTAATCGATTGTATTGTTTCTGCTGCTTCCATTGTTATATTTTAGTTTGCTTTGCAACGCTTGTAATAACAGAATTGTCAGCAATATAATATTTTATTTGCTTCGCCAAATGCTCAATAATGTCGTCTTTGGTGTAATCAAGCTCTGATGTCTTTTTACGGATAACAGGGCAGATTGTCCAGTTATTAAAAAGCTGGTTATATTCAGCTTCAAGATTTTCCAGGTATTGCAGTTCGATTTTCTGTTCGTAAGGGAGGTTTCTCTTATGAATGCGTTCGAGGCAATTCTGCGGAGAATCGAGCAGATATATAACAAGCACAGGCGAAGCAACCTTAAAGTTGGAAGATTGATAAACCTTATCGTACAAAGTTAATTGTTCCGGGGTTAGTGTTTGTCTGCTGTAGATAGGCTCTTTAGCAAAGGCATAGTCACTTATATATGTTTGCCCCTTATCTAAATCGCTATTATTTAACTGCTCTACTCTTGCGGTCAGGAAATATAACTGTGAATCCAATGCAAGCTCTTGTTTCCCTGCGTAAACATCGGGCATGAATGGGTTGGTATCATAAGGTTCCGGCAGCATCGGACAGCCGAGCAGGGTAGATAGTTTGTTGGCCAGTGTGGTTTTTCCAACGCCGATAACGCCGGCTATACTGACAAGCTGCGGCAAGTCGGGATTGTGGATGAAATCGCAGCCGTTCAATCTGTTAGCTAATACATTTAACGGTTCTTTTATTACCGGGTGCAGCAAATCGCCATTGAGTGCGGCAAGACCTCTGAGGACAAACGAGCGCAGGTGCATTTGCGGATGCGGTATGGTCAAATGAGGGCTGTCTATGACCTCGGAACCGTATAGTAAAATGTCCAGATCGATGGTCCTTGATGACCATTTTTCAAGGCGCTTCCTGCCCAGAGATGTTTCAATACTTACAAGCGTTTTAAGCAAATCATAAGGGCTAAGAGTTGTTCGAAGTTCGGCAACGGCGTTTAAGTACATAGGCTGCTCGGCCTGCCCAAGCGGATTGGTTTCGATCAGCTCACTCGCACGAACGACCTCGATACCTGTAAATTCTGTGAGCATTCTGAGGGCACTATTTAAGTTGTCCTGTCTGTTGCCTAAATTGCTGCCCAGACCGATATATGCTGTAATCATTTTGCACAAATCCCATACTCAACACAATATTACACGATGCTGGCGAAACGCCGCAGGGCTTCTTTTACATTGTCCGGAGTACCGAAGGCTGTAAGACGGAAGAATCCCTCTCCTGCCGAGCCGAAACCGGCCCCGGGAGTGCCTACAACGTGTGCCTTGTTGAGTAATATATCGAAGAATTCCCAGGAACCGACGCCGTTGGGGGTCTTGAGCCAAATATATGGCGCGTTGAGGCCGCCGTAAACAGTAAAACCGAGTTTTCTGAGGGTCTCGCAGATAAGCCTTGCGTTGGCCATATAGATATCGATAATCTTTTGATTTTGCTCTTTGCCTTCGGAGCTGTAAACAGCGGCGGCACCGGCCTGGGTGACGTACGATACGCCGTTGAACTTTGTGCAGTGGCGTCTTTTCCATATCGGGGCGACTTCAATCGCCCTGCCGTCGTTAGTGTAGGCCTTTAACTGCTTTGGGATGACAGTGAATGCGCATCTTAGGCCGGTAAATCCTGCGGTTTTGGAGAAGCTGCGAAACTCTATTGCTACTTCCTTTGCTCCGTCAATCTCGAATATGGAGTGTGGTATCTCCGGATCAGAGATAAAGGCCTCGTATGCGGCGTCAAAAAGTATTATCGCTTTATGTTCGTTCGCATAATCCACCCATTTTTTTAGCTGTTCTTTTGTTGCCACCCCGCCGGTGGGATTATTCGGAAAGCACAGGTAAATCAAATCGACCTTTTCCTTTGGCAAGTCAGGTACAAAATTATTTTGCTCCGTGCAGGGCATATACACAATCCCCTCGTACCTGCCCCTCTCCACCGGGCCGCCTGTCCTGCCTGACATAACGTTGGTATCCACATATACCGGATAGACAGGGTCGGATACGGCTATTACATTGTCAAGGCTGAAGATTTCCTGCATATTGCCCGTATCGCACTTTGCACCATCGCTGATAACGATTTCGTCGATATCGATATCGACGCCGCGTGCTTTATAATCGTTTTCTTTTATAGCTTCTCTTAGAAATTCATAGCCTATACCGCCGTCATCATAGCCTTTGAAGGTTTCGCCTCGGCCCATTTCTTCAACGGCTTTTTTCATAGCTTCTATGATGGCCGGAACAAGAGGCTGGGTAACATCGCCGATACCCATACTGATTATATCAGCATCCGGATTAGCCTCTTGAAAGGCTCTTTTCCTTCGGCCGATTTCCGGAAAAAGATAACCCGCCTGAAGCTTCAAAAAATTCTCATTTATCTTTGTCATACGTATTCCTTGATATTCGATTCTCGTTACTTGATACAGGAGTGAACGATTTTAGTGATTAAATCGCTATCCGTCAAGATTTCGATGATAAAAGGTATTGCCGATAAAAGTTAATGATTTGTGGCAGGGCCTTATTTGGCATTTCGCCGTGGATGCCGGGAAAAGAAATTTTGGGGATTTGCAGCAGGGCCGAGGCGATATCGCCCGGGCTGTAAGTTTCACCCTTCGAAGCTATAAGCAAGGTTTTGGTATCGAGTAATGAACGAATATTCCCGACATCCAGCCTGTTGGATAATGTGGGGTCAATCAAGACCAGGCCCGCTGTGCGGTCGAGGAGTTCGGGACGCTCCTGTAAAAAATCAACCAGAATTTTACCTCCCATCGAAAAGCCGATGAAACCAATTTTTTTATCAGGGGCTATATCGCCTACGGCCTGCTCAAGCTGATAAATGAAGGAGTCTCCATCAATATCGGGAGCAAGACAATTGGGATTAATGGCGATTAGCCCAAAGTCGTTTTTTGCGAATTCGTTAAAATAAGGCTCCATGCTGGATTCAGCTATGCGAGATTGACTCAGAAGGGTGTATGACCAGATGCCTACCTGTTCTGGATAGCCGAGAACGGCAATTGCGATAAGTTCTTTTTCAAAGGCATTCGGAGTAATCAGGTTGAAGTACTCTTTGCCTGTGCGATTGTCGGTATAGACCTTCTTTTGGGCCAGATTGGCGGAAAGCATGTCCGCCACGATTCTTTCTACCGTCTTTCTTAATTCTGCTTCATTCTCGAACATAAGCAACTTTCAGGATTTAACTACTCCTTAAAAATATATTGAAAGCTAAAGATACTGCGGGTTTCTACATAATCTCACTCGTTTTGGCAATAAAAAAGATATTGATGATCAATCTGCTGTGCCTGGAATTACAGGTATGTGTCAAAATTTTTCTTTTTTATCCTTGGAGTTTAGTTTATACTTTCCGAGTAAACAAAAACCAATATCCATCGAAAGGAGGATACAGAATGACTGTGCAATCCAATAATGAAAGAGAATTACCCCGGCATACATGCTGTCCCTGCGGTGGG
>DAOUVA010000431.1 GCA_030667885.1 Phycisphaerae bacterium | reverse complement strand
TTCGTAGATATCGATGTGAGGCATGGATGTTACATTGCCTGTTGGCGGAATTCCTTGCCACTTTCCTAAATGAGTGCCACCTACGCTATGCTCCACCACGACGATGTTGCTGGCTGCGAGGACACGTCCATCTGTTGTGCTAAAATCAGGAAAACCCTCGAATAGATCCGCGAAGAAAGCTCTTATCCCTTCCTTGCCGCTAATAGGCACTGGTGACGGAACGAAATCGTAGACAGCATCATCCGCCCAATTGAACATCATCGTATCCAAGTCATGTGCGTTCAGTGCTTTTTCATAAGCGTCTGCAATTGCGATTAGCTCGGATGGTTCCTGGGCAGTGGCTTGAGTACATACAACCAAGGGCACAAAGAGCAACACTGCACAAACTGTCATTAGCTTATTCATAATCATTTCTCCTTTGTTAATAAATAGCATTTGATTTTCGTAAACCTTACATGCGCCAACGTATTTCTTAACCTCCTTTCCGATATTATTTTGTTAATATTGTTTTAATTACAAAATCAACGTTTCCAACATCGACTAAGACTTAGGCACAAAGTAGAGAGCAAATGCCCTCCACAACATTTGCACTTACATTAACCGTTCACTATTAAATACGATGAAATAGCTGGAATCTTGCCGCGGTATTTTTAAAAAGTGCAAATATATTTTCAGAATGGACATCTATTGGAAGATGATATACAATTTTAGCAAGAGAGGTTTCGTTTCTAATTTGAATTTCATGGGTAATTGAAAGAACAATGATTAAATCATAAATTGGGTTACCAGATGTCAAAATTCTATGGCGATACTGCGATGGGGGGATTAAATGAGCGGTTTCCGACGACCAAATGGACTATGATTCTTAATCCAGCACAAAGAGAGACTATTCAAGTCGAATTGTGCACAAAATACTGGAAGCCTCTTTATCACTACCTCAGGTGCAAAGGATTTACCAACACTGAGGCCAAAGACCTTGTGCAGGGCTTTTTTACAGAAAAGGTACTTGGCCGGGAATTTATTCAAAAAAGTGACAGAACCAAGGGGAAATTCCGTAGCTTCCTCCTCGTTGCCATAAAAAACTATGCAATCGATGTTCAAAAAAAGGACAAGCTCCCACAAGAACTACCCCAAACAACCAATGGGCTTGTAGAAATAGGCGATCCGGAAATTGAGTTTAACCGAGTCTGGGCCGATGATCTGCTGCAGGACGTATTAAAGGAGCTTGAGACTGAATGTTATAAGAGAAGAAAAACTGTTCATTGGAAGCTTTTTCATGAATGGCTAATAGAGCCACAGATCGATAAAGACAAAACTTGCATGAGCAACATTTGTACTAAATACGACATAACAGATGCTCCAAAGGCCTACAATATGATATCGAACATCAAGAAGCGTTTTCGTGCGATTCTGAGAGACCATTTGCGTTCATTAGCAGAATCCGAGGAGGACGTTGATGATGAAATCAGAAAATTCATCAGCATATTTTCCAGAAATCTGGCAAGATATTGAATAAATTCTCGTATATATATTAGAAGCACACGTAGTGTTGTACTTATGAGAAGTTGAAATAAGGGAGTTTCTGAAAAAGCTGCCATTCCTGCTATTTGATAACCGGAAAAGATTCATGGACAAAGAAGCGAAAAAAATCGAGTTGACCGGAGAACAGAAAACGCGTCTCTTGAGCCTGGGCCTTGAGCCCAAGCTAAATGAGGACGGTATAGATATAGATGTAAAGAAAGCGGATCTGCTTTACGATGTCCTTTCACATCCGATGCCTGTTGATATTTCAGTAATCAATTCAATGCCGACTGCCCTTAAAGGCCTTTGTCAAAGGCTTCCCGCAGTAGCAGGTGAACCTCTTGGAGACTTACTGCAAAATCCCGAAAGGGGCATCTCTGTAATCAAGCAGATCAAAGAGTATGCTAAGCAATCCGGCACTTCTGCTACGTCGGAAATCGAAAGCGATATTTTTCTTGTTATATACTACGGTGCTATTGCCAATGCCTTATTGTTTCACAATATGAAAATCACCCAGCACTCCTATAAGGACCTGGAACAGTTCTTTTGTTCATTTACCAAAAAGGACTGGGTGCTTAGTGAACTTACTGAACTTTTCAAAAAGGCACAGAAATACTGTAAGGAAAAATTAGAAGAAATCAATAATTCAAATAAGTAGTACTCACTTACTTGGTGCTATTATACAATTCAACAATCTCTTCTTCGCTCATAGCGCGATTGTAGATGCGGACGTCGTCAATCAGGCCGTTCCATTCTCGCGGGAGGCCGGCCCTCTTTCCAATTAGAACAGGGCCTGTGGGTGTACTGATGGACGGGAAGACAAGGGTGGGTAATGCAGCATCCCGTTCTCCATCGACATAAAGGTTTATCCGTCGTCCGTCGTAAACACCACTTACGTGATGCCACTTACCGTCGTTCACGCTTGTATGGGCAACGAGGTCTGCGCACAGATCGACACCAGCCGTTCGGGCTCCGTCCCAAGAGAATTCAATGGTGTCGGTCGTTTCATTAAGCTGCAGCCCCCACCATATCGTAGCAGCAACACCATTCGCGATAATCGCCTGCCGGCCCTTGTCGAATTTGCTCACCTTGATCCAGGCACATATGGTGATCTCGTCGGTTATGTCGAATCTTAGGTCGGCTCCACAATCCACCCAGTCACCCTCGCCATCCAAATGGAGCACATTGCCTCTGTCAGGGTCGGCATATACATTTGCATCCCCGACGAGTCGGCCGTGAAGGTTGTTCCCTGAGGTGTCCAGAACCATCCCATCCTTGCTTTGGTCGAACTCCCATCGTGCCACCAGGCCTTTGGGCGATTTAGGTACCCCACGTTCGTACATTGTCAGGCGGTTCACAAAGGCCGTCCTCAGGCGGACTATGTTTCCGGAAAGGCACACGATCGCATCCTTTTGTTGCTGGACAGCCAGGTCGAATCGCCCGGCCTCGGCATAGGCCGCCGCGAGGGCGTCCAGACAGATCGGTTCCGCCCATCCGCTCATTTCACAGGCCGAGGTCCCATGTTCTACGGCCTTAGTGGCGTTGTGAAGTTCAGCCTTGGGACACGTGGCGTACAGCCTTGCGAGCAGATAATGTGCGCAGATCTTCCACCGCTTGTCATCGGCTATCCCGACGCTCTGGTCCTCCAGGAGTCTCAAGACAAACGCCGCTTCGTCCATGAAGTCAATTACGAGTTTTTGTGACGCGTAGCCGTCACAAATGCTCTATTGGACTGAACCGCTTACGAGTCATTTGGAGTTTTAATAAGCAAACTAAGTCCACCTCATCGATGAACAGCGGGTGGATTAGTGGGCTTAGATCTTACTCTTGGGGTGATTGATTGATCTATTGGTAACAATCCGTGGTTTATCAGGCGTAACCAGCAGTTAATTCGGGCCGTTTTTTCAACGTATAGATGGACCGGTATTGCCATGTACCCTGAAGGGTCATGTTTCGGATGAAACTTGATTGTCGATGAGATTAAAGTAAGCTCTCTCACGGTGGTGCCCTCCCTTGGCGGGGCAGACGCCCTATCCGAACGAGCATGCCCCTTTGACAGTTGGGGCATTGTCTGGATTCTGATGAAGGAGATACCTCCGCATCCATATCTTCTTCAAACCCTTCTTGCTGATCATTTCCGGATTGATTCAAGATCTGTTGCATCTTATGCAATTTCTTGCGATTCGAGGGACTCCACAGACCATAGTAACGCACTTTGTGAATACCCGCCGGAAGTACATGCTGTAGAAAACGCCGGACGAACTCCTCGGCGCTGACGGTCATGGTTTTGATATAAGCACCGCTTTTGGAATCCTTATACCGAAAAGTAACCTTACCATTATCGATCGAGATGATTCGGCTGTTGGTAATGGCGACACGATGAATGTAGCGGGCCAGATAATTAAGGACTGTCCGGATACCCTGGACAGCCGGTTTACAGTGGACAACCCAGTCTTTTTGCCATATGGATTTCGGCAGGTGAATATCTTCGAATTGCCTGCGAATTCGGGCGAGGAAGATACCGCGAAACAGTCTCGATAATGCTTTGACGGGTACCAGATAGTTATCTCTGGCGGGCATCCACTTCTGTTCATCCGGGGACAGACCTCCGCCGGTT
>DAOUVA010000172.1 GCA_030667885.1 Phycisphaerae bacterium | reverse complement strand
AGGTAAAGTTTTTCGTATTTCTTTGCCGAATAAATCAAAGGTATTAACAGTTTTAATAGTATTGAAAAGCCGTTTTCTAAAGCAACAAAGGGATTTTTTCAAAACTTCAATTTTGACCGGATCCTGTTTTATGAGAAATCGGTAAATAAACAGGTACTCGGAGCTGGAGAGACATTATGAGAACCTTAGCAATTGTTAATCAAAAAGGTGGTTGTGGCAAAACAACAGTATCTATAAACCTGGCCAGTGCTCTTGCGGACATAGGTCAGAAAGTTCTGCTGGTCGATATGGACCCGCAGTCCCATTGTGCCGTTGGGCTTGCCGTACCGGAGGATCAGATCGAACAGAGTATCTACGATGTGCTCATAAGCACCAGTAGAAATGAGCCTATAAGACTCACAGAAGTGCTCTGGCAAATTAGCGACAAGCTGGAACTGGCCCCGGCAAGCTTAGACCTTTCAGCATTCGAGCAGCAAATGATCGGAGTTACCGAACGTGAATGCTGTCTCAAAGATGCCCTGAATGAGATAAAGAACGATTATGACTATAC
The DNA here is from genome assembly GCA_030667885.1 of Phycisphaerae bacterium. Taxonomy (GTDB): domain Bacteria; phylum Planctomycetota; class Phycisphaerae; order Sedimentisphaerales; family Anaerobacaceae; genus NIOZ-UU13. The sequence continues at coordinate 7,728 of DAOUVA010000172.1, read as the reverse complement.
GGTGATCGATTGTCCCCCGGCCGTCAGCCTGCTGACATTTAATGCACTAAGGGCCGCCGATGAAGTTATTGTTCCCGTTGAGACCGGCTACTTTGCTCTACACGGCCTTAGCAGGCAGCTCGAGACACTCAGCATACTCTGCAGAAGATGCAGCCAGCATGTCGATGTCAGAGTCCTGGCAAGCATGTATGACATAAGAACTAAAATGGCCAGAGAAATTTTGGCCGAGTTACGAAGCCACTTCGCAGACAAAATGTTTAAGACGATTGTCAGTTTCAATACTAAAATCAAGGAAGCCTCCAGTTTTGGTCAGCCCATCAGTGAGTATGACCCGGCTAGTAAGGGCCACAAGGATTTTCACTCACTCGCCGAAGAGGTTATTGGATCTCAGTCAAAACAGCAGCGGCATGAATTTGTTAACTCCCTGGCTGAACAACTCGAATCAATCAGCGCAACCGCTGATGAGTTGCTGCAGACCACAAAGCCGCCTGTAACAGATGAGTTGCTGCAGACTACAAAGCCGCCTGTAACAACAACTGTGCCCGTTCCTGAAACAATACAGCCTGTTCTGCAGCTTCCTGTTGACGAGTTTACTCCAACCGAAGAAGTGGCACAAGCCGTGATAGAGGAACCTGAAATCGAAATCCCGGAGGAAACCAAACCACTTAATACCACAGAAAAGCTTTCCGACTATTACGGCGTAAGCCAGATGGAGGATGCAGTCGTTTTTGTAACTTTATATCCCCGAGCCGACAATGTACAAATCGCCGGCGATTTTAATAACTGGCAGCCTGAATACACACCAATGCAAAAAGTCGGCGAAGGCGGAATCTGGCAAACTGAGATGAACCTGTTTCCAGGAAGATATCGATATCGACTGGTTGTTGATGGACAGTGGCAACAGGATCCATATAACGAATTAACTGAATTAAATCCCTTCGGTGGATTTAATTCGGTCATCGAGGTAAAATAACTCGGCAGGCACTTGTAACGGATGTAGCGCAACTTCTAAACGCTTGGCGTTAACTGCTCCCGCCCGCTTTGAGCCTTTGCCTTCTGAGGAGGTCCGGCAGGCTCATTTATTATATTCTACAGGAAAAAAAACATTTTTTATTTGCACTAACGTCCGATAAGGATATAGTATTTGGAGGATTTTACCGGATTTCCGAAGCAACGGTTATTTGTAAAGGGAATTTGTGGGTTATTTGAGAATGGAAGCTCGCTGCGGATTACAACGGATTATTGAAAACGGTTACCGTATCGTTTTCCGTAGTCTCGATTTCACTTTCACTTTGACGCACTCCAGGGCTTTCAATTGCCAGATATTTCTATAAAAAAATTGGGAAGTTCAACGGCTTCAGATTGAGCAGCGGCAAGCTTGAGGATTACTCGATTGCATTCTGCAATTTGATAGTAGCAGCAGACATAGATGGGAATCTAAATACGATGACCATATTTTCAAAATACTTCAATGAAAGACCAATCAGAAGATACGGCCGGGGAGTAATTTCGATATGCAAAAAAAAACAGTTTCTAATTGTAACTTCGGGGGATGGAAGGAGGCGGTAAAGGCAAAAAAAACAACACTTATATGGAGGCATCATGAGGGTGATGATAAGTGTTAGTTTAGAAAGGAAACGAAATTTATATTAAGGAGAATGGCCATGAAAAAGCTAATAGCAATGTTAGTCCCCGTGCTGGTGCTTTTCGCAGGTGCTTTTACTCAAAGTAGTGATGAAACTTTCGCTCAGGAAACCCCCGATACAATAGTTAAAGTAAAGACTGATGTCGATACTAACCAGAATCAGTCGGTTTCCGTCACTGGTGGTGATGCCGATTCTAAATCTTCCTCCGATTCTAAATCAAGTATCACTTCTACCTCAATTTCAAACTACAAGACTAGGACACCGCCGATTACCACGTTCCCCCCATATTTGCCATATTGGACTCATGGGGGCTGGGGGACAATTAAAGCGTACTTCCCGAATGGGCCTAATACTGACGACCAGGTGTATGAACGAGTTTTCAACCCACAAAATCCAAATGATAAAAAAGAGCTGAAAGGTGTTCTTGAATCATTACCTTATGAAAACCCGCTTAATATTTTGGGAGGCATTCTTAATGGAGTCGGAGCCATCTTTGGCGGGCCTGATAATTACCATCACGGCAGAGGTTTTGAAATAGCAAGCTCGCTTGTTCGTACCCGCAGAACCGGGGGCAAGCCTCTTTTGGTCTTTATTGATTCCAATGTAGATACAAAGCTTCTAAAGAAAGCTGGCTACGCTTATGTTGGAAAAGTGAGCCTGGAAGGAAAAGTGGATCGAAATTGGGACCATGTCTATGATGCCGCGGTTGCAGAGACTTTGCCGTGGGATGTGGATATTCTGCTCATCTCCGGTGGAATGAAGGGTGTCACGGTTGGCTCCAATACCTCTGCCGGTGCGGGAGGTGCTTACACCCAGACCAATTATTCTGTTTCTATGTTTGGTTCTGTCTCAAGCGGAATTACCGAAGGTAAAGGAAAGGCCCTTGTCAGCGCTGCCGGTTATAGATATTGGCCCGCCGCTGCTAACAGGAGAAGAATTCCTCAGGCATTCTATGATAGAATCCAGGCAATGGTTAAGCCTGTAAGACAGAGCGAAGAAGTTGTCCGGGAAATACCCCCGGTTGTGGAAACAGAAATTTTTACCGAAATCCCGGAAGAAAAATCCTATGAAACTATACAGGAGCAGTACCTCGAAATAGCCCCCGAACCATTGACTGTAGTTCTCAAAGAAGTACAACCGGCGCCGGCAAAGGAAAGATGCACTCCAATCGCAAAAGAAAAACGAGCGGCAGTCCCCAAAATGAAGCACCCTGGGGTGAAAGTCAGCCGGGAGCTTCTTGAAATGGCGGGATTCGCCGAGAACCAGTACATATATAACCTCACGATAAAGTGACTTTATAGAAGAAAATTTTCTAAAGAAACAGACACAAGAATTTCCCTGTGAGGCAGAAGAAAAATTGCCTGTAAAGCAACAAAAGTTGTTTTTGATATTGGTGTAGCTGCTGTTTGATTAGCAGTTAGAAGGGAATCTTGAAATATACAAGTGAAAGGAGTTTTAACAATGCTTAGGAAATTCTTAATCTTTGTAGTAGTTATTTTGCTGTTTTCCTCTGGCGCCCTTGCTGATATTGGGCAGGTTGAGGGATTTTCAATTGGCGCACTCAATCTGGTGGGAAGATGCGGCCCAATCGGCTCAGCGCAAGGCGGAAACATAGTCATCATTGGCCATAGCCAACAGATACAAAAGCCAGGCTTTTCCACAACAGCCAGGCAGGAAGAAAAAGGAATTTTGGTCCAGTATGGAACCGCAAAAGGAGCCGGTGGCCTATCCGGTGTCGCTCAGGGTGCGAAAGTTCAGGGCATGCAGGGCCAGCTCACCAAACCCTTTGGCTCGACGCTGCAGGGGCAACGTCTTAACGTGAACCTTGGACAGGTAGCGCTGAAAGCCGGCGGTGTCGGCGGCACAAAGGGGATACAGGGTTTCGTTGGCGGCCAAAGCCAGACGATTACTACTCCCCGCATGACTAGTACCCAGACACAGTCTGTTGGAATTGGACAATATTCGGCTGTGTCCGGCGGTCGAGGCTCCAATGGTATTGTGGTCAATACCGTAAATGTTGAGATGGGCCAGGGGCAAATTGTTACCGAAGGTAATTAGCGAACAGATAAATAATGAGCCTTAAAGAGACCTCTTGAATGAAAGAGTGCTTAATCTCTTTAAGGCTCTGTTTTTAACAGAACTTTCCGTATATCCCAATTTTTTTTCACATTTTTTAGTTGCAGGTGTCGTCCTATAATATTAGTATTCCAGTTACAATAAGCGGGATCGGCAAGATGTCGTTGTTTGCCCCCCAAGGTCATCATCCAGCTTATGGAGGTCGGGTAATAGAATTGCTTACCGGTATGGGATGGACGCACAAAGCAGCTTAAAATGGATTATTTCATTATTTTTCGTATGGGTTAGTTGTAGCACCGCTGTTTTTGCCGGTCCTACCTTTATTTACGGCGAGGACTTTGATCTGCCGATCATCGAGAAGCATGTCTCAGGCAGTGTGATGATGACTGAGGCGATAATAGAAGTACCCGACCATTTGACTATCTATGACCTCGATTTCGGCATCAATTTGACACACACCAATGTATTCGATTTGCAAATTTTCGTTCAAAGCCCTGATGGAACCCGGCTTTGTTTAAATATGTACGATGTCGAGAAAGGATTTTTTAAGGGTGAAGATTACGTACAAACTATATTTGACGATGAGGCTGAAATCCCGATTGAAATGGGTACGGCGCCTTTTACCGGGCGGTTTCGCCCGAAAACCGGCAGCTTATTGGAAGTATTCGATGGTGAGGATGCTTACGGTCTTTGGAGCCTGCAAATTTATGATATGTGGTATTCGGATACCGGCGAATTAGGTAGAGCCGAACTTATAATTACGGTTTGCGAACCGACTGGCTTATCACTCCTGGCACTCGGTGCAGGTTTAACCGTCCTTTTCAGGCCCCGCCGAAAGCAGTAACTTCCTATCGGCTTGATTTACCCGCCAACCTGCCGTAAGATGCTCGTATGAACATTCTGGCACTCGAACCATATTATGGCGGCAGCCACAAGGCATTTATTGACAGCTTATCGAAAGTGAGCGAAAACACCTGGACCATACTTACACTGCCTGCCCATAAATGGAAATGGAGGATGCGCCATTCGGCAATCACATTTGCCCGACTGGCGGCTGAACAGCTCAAAAAGGGACAAAGCCCGGATATGCTTTTCTGCACCGATATGTTGAATCTTGCGGAATTTGCGGCACTGGCCCCTGTTGAAATATCCCGCTTACCAAAGGTAATATACTTTCACGAGAATCAATTGACCTACCCGGTTCGCGTCGAAAACGAGCGTGACTACCAGTTCGCGATGACCAACCTTACAAGTGCCCTGGCCGCCGATGCCGTCTGGTTCAACTCCCAATTCCACATGAATTCCTTCCTTGAAGCCCTCACGAAGTTTCTCAAATCTATGCCCGACTTCCAGCCGTTGGAAGTTACCGAGATAATACGGGCAAAATCATCGGTTCATCCGCCCGGCATAGCTGATTTGACGCCCTTGCCTGAAAGAGAGCCGGGCCCTCTCAGAATCCTATGGGCTGCGAGATGGGAGCATGACAAGAATCCCGAGCTGTTTTTCGAGGCGATTGAAATTCTCAAAGCAAATGAAGTTCAATTCAAACTCAGCGTTATAGGCCAGAGCTTTAGAGACCGGCCCGATGTATTTTCTAAGGCGCATCGCCGTTTTGCCGACCATATTGACCATTGGGGATATCAAAAAACACGCTCCGACTATGAACGTGTTTTGCAACAGTCCGATGTCATAGTCTCAACTGCGAATCACGAATTCTTCGGCATCAGTGTCCTCGAAGCCATAGCGGCAGGAGCTTACCCCCTTGTCCCCAACCGCCTTTCGTATCCCGAAATCCTCGGCTCCGAGCAAATCGAAAACACAGAGAAATTCTTCTATGACGGCTCTCCCGGCGACCTTGCAAATAAGCTAAGCAGGCTCGCTAACCGCCTCGATAAGGGTGGACTCTTTCCTGCCAAAATCAATCCCGCAATTCTCACCGACCGTTTCAAATGGAACAACCTTGCACCTCAGTATGACCGGGCACTTGAAAAAATCCGATAGCAAATGAAAAAAGGGCCTATACCGAGTGAATCAGTATAGGCCCAGAATTTATACATCTATTTCACAGTTTTACTTAACTGTCAAATCCCGGTTTAAGGTGCCGATATATTAAGACGAATATCGTCGAAGAACAACGAACCTGCACCGCCGGTAACCGATCTAAGACCAAGCGTAATCGAACTTACATTGCCAAGGTTCACACCCTGGTCGGCAAATGCCTGCAAGGGGATATTCCATTCGGTCCAGGTAAATGCCTGCGCTGCTTCTGGATTATCATTATCGACACTAGCGCTGCCATTTAGAGTAACATACATTGTCTCGGCAGCATTGGTCGAACCGCCTAAGTACCAAATCGTCAGCGTATCGACACCTTTGACTGTCCAGTCACGATTGGAACTCAGCGTCAAAGTCGCTTCGGATTTACCGACAGCGTTGTCATAAGCATACGGCATTGATTGATTACCGGTGTGAACGATAGCTTGCTCGGCAAATGGAGCATTAGCATTACCAATGAGACAGCCGTTTGTCCCCGGATTATCGTAGCCGTCTATCCAGGCAAGATATATCCTGTTACTGCCCGGCTCACCTTCATTAATGTCATTGTAGCTCTCCATATCGTCCACGATAAGGAAGTTAGCTGTCGTAAAGCTCCATAACGGGCCTGTCCACGGGCTGTCGGCGTCGGCGTTATTGGCCTCGTCAACACGCCAGTAATAGGTAGTATCCCACTCAAGTTGTCCGGGCTCATAGCTCTCGGAACCGAGGTTGCCGCTGCCTTTAAGCTCCAGAGAAGCTGCATCAGCACCGAAATAAACCTCATGTGTATCGGCAAAAACTCCCGGCACCCATGTAAGAGTTGGTGTCTGTGAAACGTCCTCACCACCATTGGCCGGACTTGGGTTGCCAACTGCACCCATAGTTGTAAAGCTCCAGACATCGCCTTTATGTGTTGATACAACGTCGAACTCGTCGACGCGCCAGTAGTAAGTCTTGGCCATTTTAAGTGTGCCGGGACTATAGGTACTAGTTCCCTGCGATTGACCACCTGTTGCATTGTCCACTTCGTCAAAAGTTTCACCGAAGTAAACCGTGTGCAGTTTCGCTCCGTAACCTGGCGTCCAGGTAAGAGCAACATCCACACCTAAGGATACTTCACCATCAGCAGGAACGGGATAGTATGCAGTATTGGGAGCAACATTAAAGCTCCAGATGTTGCCTTTCCACGGACTGTTTGGCTCGGCCTCATTTACCTCGTCAATTCGCCAGTAATATGTTGTTCCAGGTACCAGACCTTCCGAAATAGGAAATCCGGGAAAGCCGACAATAATAAACGTCTCGCCCTGGTTACCAACAAATGTGCCTTCGGCGCCTTCGTTCACAGCATCATAATTATCGCCAATATATATATCATGCGTGACTCCGAAATCTCCCGCTGACCAGCCAAGATTCGCCCACGTACCCTCAATTAGGGCGCCGTCTTTCGGATCCGGACGACGGGCTTGAACTTGGTCGCCTGCGGTAGCGTCGGAGAGAACCAGATACCCATATCCCAGACTCTGGTCATGAGCTTCACGGCTTGTCCAGGTCATCTGGATTTCCCGGTCAGTGTCGTCAGTATCGTCAAGAACGGGGTGGAAACCAATGATACTGCCTACTGAAAAGTCTAATGAAAGCATTTGTCCGTATTCGATAGACGCTTCGCAGATGTATCCATCGCCGGTTATGGATGAAGCTACCTGTAGGTAATCAACCGCGCTCTGACCACCACTGTCCATATTGCACCAGTTCCAACTTTGATCATTGGCATTAAAACCGAACTGGTAATGTTCATCATGTCCTGCAACCGCGGTTAACGTAGAGAAAAATACTTCTATAGCGTCCGCATTCCAGATATCGCCACCGGTTTTATTCATGGATAACGTATCGTCTGTCACCACGACTGCCATGTAGATGTTCTCGTCATCCCATAGCAGATAGAATTCTCCGCCCAAGTCGTCAACGTTGT
>DAOUVA010000398.1 GCA_030667885.1 Phycisphaerae bacterium | reverse complement strand
GCTATCATGGAAGTCGAACCTTGGCCGTATGCCTGGGGACCCACACCGGCCGATGGTGCTCTTCATCCGGAGACCTGGGTGAACATTAGCTGGGTGCCGGGACCTTTCGCGGTTTCGCACGATGTATATTTCGGCGACAATTTTGATGATGTAAACGCCGGCGCTGAAGATACGTTCGTGGGCAATCAGACTGCGACGTTTTTAGTCGCAGGCTTTCCGGGATTTACTTATCCGGGTGGTCTTGTCCCGGGTACAAGATATTACTGGCGGGTTGATGAAGTTGATGATACCAATCCCGATAGTCCGTGGAAAGGCGATGTCTGGAACTTCTTGGTTCCTCCAAAAATAGCATATGAACCAATTCCTGCCGATGGAGCTAAATTTATAGACCCAGGTGCAGCAGTTAGCTGGACAGCGGGTTTTGGTGCTAAACTGCACACTGTTTACTTCGGTGACAATTTTGACGATGTAAACAATGCCGCCGGTGGAATCACACAGGCACCTACGACCTATGCTCCCACTGCGCTTGAATCAGGCAAGACTTACTACTGGCGAATTGATGAGTTTGATGCTGCTACTACATATAAGGGCGATGTATGGAGCTTTACGACAGCAGGCGAAGGTGGAGGAGTGCGTGGGGACTACTTCCAGGGTACGAATTTAAGCAATCAGGTGGTGAGCCGTATAGATCCTCAAATTAACTTTAGCTGGGCTGATGCACCGGATGAGGCCCTCGGGGCTGACAGTTTCTCAGTTAGATGGACTGGCGAGATTGAAGCGGCATTTACCGATACCTACACCTTCTATACCAACAGTGATGATGGTGTCCGTTTGTGGGTGGATGGTCAACAGCTTGTTAACAACTGGACCGACCACGAAAACACTGAAAACAGCGGTAATATTGACTTAGTTGCAGGACAAACTTACAGCTTGGTAATGGAACATTATGACAATGCTGCCGGAGCAGTAGCAGAACTGCGTTGGTCCAGCACCCATACACCCAAGCAGATTGTTCCTCAGGCAGCCCTATCACTGCCTGTAAAGGCCAGCCGTGCGAATCCGTCTAACGGTGCTGTGGACGTGAGGCAGACACAGATTCTTAGCTGGAGTGCAGGAGAAGCTGGCGCTTCGCATGACGTATATTTCGGGACTGAGGCGGATGCCGTGAACAACGCCGATACAAGTTCCCCTGAATACAAGGGCAACCAGAACCTTGATGATGAGGACTATGATCCCGGTAAACTTGAATGGGACGCCACTTATTACTGGCGTGTCGATGAAGTCGAGGACGGCGGTACAATACAGAAAGGCAATGTCTGGAGCTTTACGACAGCCAACTTCCTTATTGTGGACGATATAGAGAGCTACAATGACCTTAATGAAGAAGAGCCCGGGAGCAACAGGATATTTCTTGCCTGGGCTGACGGATTTGGTGACCAGACAAACGGCTCTATTGTCGGCTATGTGAATCCCCCGTTTGCCGAGCAGACTATCGTTCACAGCGGTAATCAATCAATGCCGTTTGCCTACGACAATGCTGTCGGTAAATCCGAGGCTACCTTGACACTGACTTATCCTCGTGACTGGACTGAGAACGGCGTTGACACACTGGCAATCTGGTACATTGGTGATGCGGCCAACGCTGCCGCAACGATGTATGTTGTTCTCAACGACACCGCTGGGGTCGATAATCCTAATCCTATTGCAGCACAGGTAGAGGATTGGACCGAATGGAGAATTAGCCTGCAGGAGTTCGGTATTAACCTTACCAATGTTAATACGATTACCCTTGGTTTCGGCAACAGGACCAATCCTACGGCCGGCGGTGCAGGTTCGATGTTCTTCGATGATATTCGTCTTTACGCACCTGCGCCGTAAAGTTCAGGCAGCAACTAAGATTACGTAGTTGAGATAGTATCTTTACGTAAATTCGGGGCCTATACTGATTTATTTTGGTATAGGCCCTTTTTTAATTGATTTGGCTTCAAGCAGATAGCGATAATAATAAGGAGTAGCACCGCGTTCAGAGAATTATTTTGGATTGATGGTATTTCCGGTTATGGCTATAGTATTGTTTGTTTTGTTAGATAATCGAAGAGAAACTATTCTTAGTTAACAGATGATAATGACAAAAGAGGAATTAGAAATCCTTTGGAAGGACAAGAATAACTGGCTCTGGGGTGCAATCTATCACTGCAAAAATGACCCGCGTCTGGTTGTGCCGAAACGACTTAAATGGACGGGCTGGACAATGAATTTTGCATATCCATGGCGGGCGATCGGCTTTATCATTTTCATTATCTTCGCAGCATATTTACCCATTTTTATTGGAATGAAATTGAACATTGCTAAGCCGGTTGTTATATGTGTAACTCTGATTGTGATTGCAATTCTGATTATTGGGCTTTCTTCATACTTATCATCGAAAACTGAATAACAAATGAATTATTGTCATATTGCAAAAGTTATATTTTGGAAGAAAGGCTGTAGAATTAACTTGTGATTGTTCGAAATTGTAAATTGTTTTAGGAGGTATCTGTTATGTTTACGTGGTGTAGGTTCCCATTCTGGCCGATAAGACCGATTTTCGGGATTCATGCTATGTGGAACATATTGGCTGTCGCGGGTGTGATTTTTACTTTGATAATGCTTATCGATTGTCTAAAGAGGCCGGCATCGAAGTTTTATCATCCACTGACGAAAGAGGGCGAGTACGACAAATTGATATGGGCCGCTGCAATTGCTTTGTCGCTTAATTTTTATTTCCTGGGAACAATTGTGTATTTCTTTGTTATAAAAACAGCCAAACCGGAAGACAAAGAATAGCGGGCAAGGGTATTGAGTGATGAATTGGTAAAGGCTCAGATTAATTCGATGTTGACAGGCTTCTGGGGCGGTGGGGAATCAGCGGCTATTAATTCTTTACCGAGGCGGAACGCTTCTTGAAGCGCTGTAGGATGTTTGTGTATTTCGCCGAAATCATCAACCTTGCTGGTAAATAAATTGGTAGAATAATTTATATCAAGCACATAAAAGTAGGATTTCATCGTTAATTGGATACTTTCGAATTGTTTTTTGCTTTTTGAGCCACCCACGGCGATGACCATTGCACGGCGGTCGCGTTCGGGACTGAAGAGCTGTTTATTTAGCACATATTTATATGCCCAAAGACACTGGCTGCGATCAATAAGCATTTTTGCCTGGGCACAGACTGTCATAAAAAAAACAGGGGTGGCGAATATAAGTCTGTCGGCATCAAGTATCTTTTTAAGAAGTTGCTGGAAGTCATCCTGGATCTTGCAATTGCCTCTTGAATAACATGCGTTACATTCGATACACGGTGCGATATCGTAATCGGACAAATGGATATATTCGGTTTTTGCACCTGCTGATTCGGCGCCTGAAAGAGATTCACGTAAGAGAAAATCACTGTTGCCGTGAATCCTCGGGCTTGTTGAGATACCAAGTGTTTTAATAATCATATTTATATCCAGATTTTACAAATGACAAAAACAAGTGTAAACCAATGAACTAATCTACCATAGGTCTGATACTTCGCCGGATAGACCTGGGTTTGGATGGAGTTCCAAAGTCGTACATGTCATTTCGGAAAAACAATTTTGCCTGCCACGATGGTTGTGTGAACGGAGTAGTTGCGATCAAGCAAAACCAAGTCGGCGTCTTTTCCCTGTGCAATCGAGCCTTTTCTGTCTTCGATACCTAACAGTTCAGCAGTTTTTCGTGTAACGGCTCTGATTGCGGTTTCAAAGGGGCATCCTGTAAAACTTGTGAGTCTTTCGAGAAGCTGGCTTAGGCCGAGTGCAGTGCCGATAAGGGTGCCGTCTTTGTACCTTGCAGTACCGTTCTTAGATTCGTATTCGATACTATTATATATGAATTTGCCGTCGCCAAGGCCGAGGGCCTGCATACCATCTGTGATAGGTATAGTGCGATTTGGGCCGAGTATTTCAAAAGCGAATTTTAAAACGGCTGGATGTATGTGGACGCCGTCAGGTATAAGCTGTGCGGTTATGTGTTTTGTCTGGAAAATGGCAGCCAATGGCCCTGGTTTACGATGATGGAGCGAAGGCATTGCATTAAAAAGGTGTGTTACGTGTGAGATACCGGCGTTAAAGCCGTCGATTGTTTGTTCATAAGTTGCGCTGGAGTGTCCGAAAGAGGCAATGACACTGGAATCGATGAGACGTTTGATTATTTGAGTGCAGTCTGGCAGTTCAGGTGCAATTGTCATCATTTTGAGCCGGCCGTTTGTAATATCCAGGATTTCATCAAGCACCTGAATTGATGGCTGGCATATACAATCAGGCTGAATCATTCCTTTTTTTTGCATTGAGATAAATGGACCTTCGAGATGTATGCCGAGTAGATTCGCACCCCCAAGGTCCTGGCCAACATGTTCGGAGGCTATGTTAAGGTGTTGATTTTTCTGTTCCGGTTTGAATACAGTTGTGGCAAGAAAGCTGGTGGCTCCAAAACGTGCACAGGTTTCTGATATAGCTTTCAGCGCCTCCGGCGTTGCATCGAGAATGTCAGCACCGCCTGCGCCCTGAATGTGTACGTCGATAAAACCCGGAGCGGCTATTCTTCCATGAGCATCGAGTGTATTGCAACCCGCCGGAGGATTGATTCGACCAATTTGGGTGATTGTGCCATTCTCGATGAGAATGGACGTAGTTTCTGCCTCATCAGGAACATCGAACAATCTGCAATTGGTTATAAGAAGTCTTTGCGACATATCAGTT